>NZ_MQUI01000057.1:0-20642 GCF_001970915.1 Sphingomonas sp. Sph1(2015) | reverse complement strand
GATGCCACCACGTGAGTGGACCATGGCCAAGGCACAGTTCGCCGTCATCTTCGGCGAACGCTTCATCAGGGCCATGGCGGCGTAATGTTCAGCCGCCCGCCCGCACACGAAATTCCTGACACTCCCATCGTCTCCGACGATCATGCCGGCCTGCGTGCCGCTCGCCGCGCCGTGCTCGGCGCCGCTACCTGGCAGCGCTGCCAGTTTCACCTCGCCGCAAACGCCGTCCACCATGCCCCCAACACCGCCATCCGCGAGCGTATCGGTGCCGAGCTGCGCAGCGTGTGGAATGCAGCCACGCTCGCCAAGGCCCAGGTCGCGCTCGATGAGCTCGTTGCCGGCTACCGCGATACGGCCCCCAGTCTCGCGACATGGCTGGAAAACGCCGTTCCCGAAGGCCTGGCTGTATTCACGCTGCCCGAACATCATCGCCGACGCCTGCGCACTTCGAACCTCATCGAGCGCGCCGTCCAACAAGAGCTCAAGCGGCGCACCGTCAAGGTCCGGGTCTTCCCCAACGACCAGGCGCTCCTACGCCTCGTTTCCGCCGTTCTCGTCGAGATCGACGAAACATGGGCCTCCGATAATAAGGCCTATATCAAATGGGAATGCCGGAATGGGTGATCATGCCCCGCGGCAATTTCCAGACGTCAGGTTGCACAATCTCGCGCGCGGCCAGCTTCAGCCATTCGTTCAAGGCAAAGACTTCGGCGGCCGCCGTCTTGTCGCCCTTGATTTCCTTCAGCCTTGCCCTGGCGGCCTTGTCGCTAATGAGCAGCTCACCGTCTTCGGCCAGTTCGGCAAACAATCCGTCCTCACTGCCGTGCTCTTCTTCCATTGCGAGCATGTCGGCAGCAACCCGCGGATGAGAGCGTGATCAATCGTCGTCGATCAGGCGCCCGCGGCACACCCGCCAAGGTCAATGCGACCGCTGGTCTTGTGGCCAGCGAAGGAATAAACTCGGCCAGCGTCTCGGATGGCAGTCATGAGAGCGTACGTTTCCGAACATCCTCTCACCGGCCCCCTCTGAGTGTTTGCGCCATCGTGAACTGGTCGCATCGAGCCCGCGCAATGATCGTCATCATGAGGCCGAAGGACCGGGAACGCCGTGGCAGGGGTCGTCGTGGTCATTCAATGCCGGGTCACCGGAACGTGACGGTAGCGGATACCGCGGCGATGATGGCCTGGAATGCCTCGCGGTCCAGACTGGCGCCACCGACCAGCACGCCGTCGACATCCTGTTCCCGGGTAAAGGCCGCGGCGTTGGCCGCATCGACCGAGCCGCCGTACAGGATCGGCACCGCCCTCCCGGCGACATCGCCCAAGGCCGCGATCAATGCCGCGCGCAGGGCGGCATGGACCGATGCGACGCGCGATGGCGCGGGTGTCCGCCCCGAACCGATCGCCCAGACGGGTTCGTACGCGACGACGATGCCCGCCGGCGCACCACCGGGCAGCGACGCGCGCAACTGCGCCGCGACCGTGCCGGGATCCTCCCCCTCGTCCTCCTCGCCGACGCAGATCAGCGGGCCCAGCCCTGCCGCCACGGCGGCGGCCGCCTTGCGGGCAACCAGCGCGTCGCTTTCGTTGCATTGGCGGCGGCGCTCCGAATGGCCGACGATCACCAGCCGCGCGCCCGCCTCCGCGATCAGCGCCGCCGAGACCGCGCCGGTATGCGCCCCGCAAGGTGCGGCGTGGCAATCCTGCGCGCCGACGACGATGCCCGCGACGCCCCGGTCCACAGCCAGCGCGATCAGCGGGAACGGCGGACACACCGCCACTTGGACACCCGGCCCCGCCGCCGCGGCAAAGCGGGGCAGTGCCGAGAGAAGCTCACGCGATCCGTTCATCTTCCAGTTGGCGACGACGAGCTTATTCATGCTCATGCCCGCGGCCCGGTCAACGTCTTCGCCAGCGCCGCGTGCCAGCCGGCGACCAGGGTCGCACGCGCGGCCGGACCCATTCTGGGCTCGAAACAATCGCCGCGCACCCAGGTCCTGGCCAGCGCATCGAGGTCGGGCCACACGCCGGTGGCCAGACCGGCGTGGAACGCCGCGCCCAGTGCCGTCGTCTCCAGATGCCGCGGCCGCTCGACCGGCACGTTCAGCATGTCGGCGAGGAACTGGCACAGCCAGTCGTTGGCGGCCATGCCGCCGTCGACCCGGATCATGGCGGGCGGCGCGCCGCCATCGGCGATCATCGCATCGGCCAGGTCCATCGTCTGATACCCGACCGCCTCCAGCGCCGCGCGCGCCAGATGCGCCTGGGTCGTCCCCAGCGTCAGGCCGAAGATCGCGCCGCGCGCATCCGGATCCCAATGCGGGGCGCCTAGCCCGACGAACGCGGGGACCATGAAGACGCCGTGGCTGTCGGGCACCTGCGTCGCCATGTCGTTGGTCTCGCGCGCATGGGTGATGACGCCGATGCCGTCGCGCAGCCACTTCACCGCCCCGCCGGCGATGAAGATTGATCCCTCCAGCGCATAGGTGATCCTGCCGTTCAGCCGATAGGCCGGCGTGGTCAGCAGCCGGTTTCCGGAGGCCACCGCCTGTTCGCCGGTATTGAGCAGCATGAAGCAGCCGGTGCCGTAGGTCGATTTGGCCATGCCGGTTTCGAAACACGCCTGGCCGAACAGCGCCGCCTGCTGATCCCCGGCGATGCCCGCCACCGGGATCGCGGCATCGAACAGGCCGTCGGCGGTGTGGCCGAAGATGTGGCTGTTGTCGTGCACCGCCGGCAGCAGCGCCATCGGCACGTCGAACAGGGCGCATAATTCCGGATCCCAATGCTGGGCATGGATATCGTACAGCAAGGTGCGGCTGGCGTTGGTCACGTCGGTGGCGTGCACCGCGCCGCCCGTCAGCCGCCACAGCAGGAAGCTGTCGATCGTGCCGAACGCCAGCTCGCCTCGTTCCGCGCGCAGACGGGCACCGTCGACATGGTCGAGGATCCAGGCCAGCTTGGTCGCGGAAAAATACGAATCGAGCAGCAGTCCCGTCTTCGCGCGCACGGCCGGTTCATGCCCTTCCCGCTTCAGCCGCGAACATAGATCGGCGGTCCGCCGGTCCTGCCACACGATCGCGTTGTGGATCGTTTCGCCGGTCGCGCGGTCCCACACCACCACGGTCTCGCGCTGGTTGGTGATGCCGATCCCGGCGATGCCGGCCGCGCCGACGCCGCTTTGCGCGATCGCGTCCCGCGCGGTCGCCAGTGCGTCGCGCCAGATGTCTTCCGGATCGTGCTCGACCCAGCCGGGGTGCGGATAATGCTGCGCGAACTCGGTCTGCGCGGTGGCGACCGGCTGCGCATCGGCATCGAACACGATCGCGCGGGTGGAGGTGGTGCCCTGGTCGATCGCCAGGATGTGCTTGGGGCCGGCCATGTCTCTCTCCTTGAAGGTCATGCCGCGACGCTCGTGCGCGGCGGCAGATAAGGCTTCACCAGATACTGGTACATGCCAGCGCCGATCACGCCGCCCAGCAGCGGTCCGGCGATCGGCACCCACCAGTAATTGTCCGGTCCCGGCAACGCGGCGTCGCCCCACCCGGTCAGCCAGCAGAACAGCCGCGGTCCGAAATCGCGCGCCGGATTGATCGGCCAGCCTTCCAGATAGCCGGCCGCCGCGCCGATGCAGGCGACCAGCAGTCCGATGACGAGCGCGCTGGCGTTGGCCATCGGAGCGGAGGTATTGAATTCGTCGGTGATCGCGAAGATGCCGAGCAGCAGAATGCCGGTTAGGATCACCTCGTCCCAAAAGGCGTGGAGCGGCGTGATGTGCGCGCCGGGCGCGGTGAAGAACACGCCGGCGGCACCGCCGCCCGCACGGGTCAGCCCGTGAGTGACGTTGTAGGCGTCGATCACCGGCCCGAACAGCTGATGGACCAGCGCCGCACCGATCATCGCCCCCACCACCTGCGCAACGACATAGGGCAGCACCTTGGCGCGCGGAAAGCCGCGGAACAGCGTCAACGCCAGCGTCACCGCCGGGTTGGCATGCGTGCCCGATACCGCGCCGGTGACGTAGATCGCGATCGTCACCGCCAGCCCCCAGGCGATGCAGACGCCCCAATAGGCGGTGGCATAGGGACTGGGATCGTAGAGGATCAGCATCGCCGCCGCCGAATCGCCCAGCGTGATGATGATCGCCATCGCCAGCGCCTCGGCGATCAATTCGCCCCTCAACGTGGTGCCTGCCATTGCCTGCCGGGTCATGCCGCTCTCTCTCCCACATCGAGTTCGTAGCTCGTGACCGGATTGTCACGCTATTTCGATCGAACGTCAACACTTTCGTTTGAAAGTTCGTATTGGCAGGTGCATATTCGTTTTCAGACATCCCTGCCGGTCGATCCGGCGATGAGGAGGCGATCAGTGGTTTACCAGACAGCATCCACACAAAGTTCACGCGCACGGCACGACGTCGATCTCCTGATCGTCGGCGGCGGCATCAACGGCGTCGGCATCGCCCGCGATGCGGCGGGGCGCGGCCTGTCCGTCGCGCTGGTCGAGAAGGACGATCTCGCCAGCCATACTTCGTCGGCATCGACCAAGCTGATCCATGGCGGACTGCGATATCTGGAATATTACGAGTTCCGGCTTGTGCGCGAGGCGCTGATTGAACGCGAGCGGTTGTGGGCCATGGCCCCGCACATCATCTGGCCCCTGGAGTTCGTGCTGCCGCAAGGCCAATCGCCGCGTCCGGCCTGGATGGTGCGGCTGGGGCTATTCCTCTACGACCATCTCGGCGGTCGCAAGAAGCTGCCAGCGACCCGCACCGTCTCGCTGGATCGCGATCCGGTCGGCAACGGGCTGAAGCCGGGTTCGCCGCGCGCGTTCGTCTATTCGGATTGCTGGGTGGAAGACAGCCGGCTGGTCGCGCTGAACGCCCGCGACGCGGCGGATCGCGGCGCGACGGTGTTGACGCACACCCGGCTGGCCGCGGCACGCCGCGAGGGTACAGGCTGGATCACCACGATCGAAGATGCGCACGGGACGCGCGATCTGACGGCGCGCGCGATCGTCAATGCCGCGGGGCCATGGGTGGCCGATGTGCTGGGCGACGTGCCCGACGCGCGCCGGGATCGCGGCGTCCGGCTCATCAAGGGCAGCCATATCGTCGTGCCGCGGCTTTACGAGGGTGCCCACGCGTTCATGCTCCAGAACCCCGACCGGCGGATCGTCTTCGCCATTCCCTATCAGGAGCGGTTCACGCTCATCGGGACGACCGACGAGGCATGGGAAGGCGCACCGGGGCGCGCGACGATCGGCCAGGGCGAGATCGATTATCTGCTGGAGACGGTCGCGCGCTATTTCGAGCGGCCGGTCGCGCAGGCCGATATCGCCTGGACCTATTCGGGCATCCGCCCGCTGTACGACGATCATGCCGCCAACGCATCGGCGGTGACGCGCGATTATGTGCTGGATCTGGACGGCAGCACCGATCGCGCGCCGATGCTAAGCATCTTCGGCGGCAAGATCACGACCTATCGCAAGCTTGCCGAGCATGCGATGGGCGAACTCGCGCCCTTCTTTCCCGAAGCGGGCAAGGCGTGGACGGCGGGCGCCGTCCTGCCGGGCGGCGACATGCCGGACGCCGATTTCGATCGCTACGTAACCACGCTCGTGGCGCGCTATCCGGCGATGCCGTCCGCGTTGCTGCGCCGGCTCGCGCGCGCCTACGGCACCTGCACCGAAACCGTGATCGGCGATGCGCAGACCCCCGCTGATCTGGGCGAAGATTTCGGGGCCGGGCTGTACGCGCGGGAGATCGACTATCTGCGCGACCGCGAATGGGCGACCAGCGCGGAGGACATATTGTTCCGCCGCGGCAAGCTGGGCCTGCACGTCGCCGAAGGTACCGCCGAACGGATCGACGCCTATCTGGCGGATCGGCTAGGGTCGGGTGCGAGCAACCGGATGTCGGCTGCATCCTGACGGAGAACATGTGTGGAAACGACCGGTCGCGACGAGCAGGACGTAACCGCGGACGGCATTGTCGCCCGGCACTTCCAGATTCTCGAACTCGCACGCAGCGCCGGGAAAGTCGCGGTGGAGGAACTGGCCGACCGGCTTGGCGTCACGCCGCAGACGATCCGCAAGGATCTGAACATTCTCGCGCGCAAGTCGATGCTGTCGCGCGTCCATGGTGGCGCAGTCGTAACATCGGGTGTCGACAATATCGACTATGTCACCCGCCGCGCCGTCGCTACCGGGGCGAAGGCGGCGATCGGCAGGGCCGCGGCCGCGCTGATCCCCAACGGGGTGTCGCTGTTCATCAACATCGGCACCACGACCGAGGCGGTGGCTAACCACCTCGTCCACCATCGTGACCTGATGGTGATTTCGAACAACCTCAACGTCGTGGATATCCTGGCCGACCGCGACGGAATCGACATGGTCGTGGTCGGCGGCCAGGTCCGTCGCCACGACCGTGCGGTCGTCGGTGCGCTCGCGATGAACTTCATCCGCGCGTTCAAGGTCGATTATGCGCTGATCGGCATCTCCGCGATCGACCCGGACGGCAGCCTGCTGGATTTCGCGGTGGACGAAGTGCAGGTCACGCGAACGATCATCCAGCACGCGCGCAAGGTGATCCTGGTAGCTGATTCGAGCAAGGTCGGGCGTCCCGCGCCGGTGCGTGCCGGCGATCTGCACGACATCGATTATCTGGTGACGGACAATCTGGTCGGTCCCGCGCTGACCGCGGCGTGCGGGGAAGCGGACGTGAAGGTCATCGAAACGGATGATCGTTGAACATAGCAGCTGGACCACGCTGCAGTCATGACGATGTATCGCCGAACGCACATCGTCGCGATGATATGATTATGGTGACGATAGGGGTCGAAGGCGGACAGCATTGCCGACGCGATGTCGCTTTTCGACAACTCGGCGGGTGTGGCTTGACCGTCGCGCTGCTGCGGCAAGTTCGTGTCGTAGGCGGTCTGGATGCGACCGCCCCCCCGTGCCGCTGCGAGCGTTGCCCATGCGGCATCGGCGGCGCGCGTAGCTTCGCGTACCGCGGTATCGATCTGGAACCGTTCGGCGCGGTATATCGCCTCCGCTTGTGGTACGCGGGAGGATACCAGCGCGCCGGTCAGCAGGGGAACACACGTTACGCAGCGGCGACGGTCGCCAGCATCTCTTCGCATCGGCAAGGTTGACAACGACGCTGGCGCGCTGCGCCTCCAGTTGCGCCACGTCGCTACGGGTGGCCTGACCCAGCCCCCAGCGCGCGCGGATTGCGGACACCCGCGCGTCGAGCCGGTAGATGCCAACCCGCGCGACCTCGACCGCCTGCGGGTTGTAGAGTAGATCGGCATAGGCGGTAACGACACTTTCAATGATGACGCCTCGGTATCGCGTTTGCCGCGCTTCTCGCCGGATACTCGGTGCAGGGCTCTGTTGCAAAAAGCTGGCGGGTCTGAGCGCGGCCGTTGCCCCGATCGGTTTCAGGTGGTGTATACGTTGAACTGTCTCTCGATCAGACGCACTTCTCCCATGATGCCGCCGCCATATTGGAAGATGGCCGCCTGACCTTTGCGAAGGGCGTGCATGACCTCGAATCCCTTGATCGTCGCATAAGCCGTTGTCAAAGTCTTGAATCCGCGCACTGGCTTGATCAGCTGTTTTAGCTTGCCGTGATCAGCTTCGACCACGTTGTCGAGATATTTGACCTGCCGGTGCAGCGTCTCCTCCGGCAGCTTGCCTTCCTTCTTGAGGTCGGCGATCGCCGGACCATAGGTGGGCGCTCTATCGGTGTTGATCTTCAAAGGCTTTTCCCAATCCTTCAACCGTTGAGGGCCTTGCCCAGGGTCACGACTCATTGATCAGAGCCAGAAGATGACGGTGGCGGCGAGGGCGATAGCGGAAAAGAAGACGGTCGGGCATCGATCGTAGCGGGTAGCGACGCGGCGCCAGTCCTTCAGACGACCGAACATAATCTCGATACGGCTCCGGCTTCAGTAGCGGCGCTTGTCATATTTGACGGGGATGATCAGGGATTTTCGCCCCGGAATGCAAGGCGTTATGCCCTTTGCCTGAACGGCATCCCTGTACCATTCTGCGTCATAGCCGCGGTCGCCCAGCATCCACTGCGCCTTGGGTAGATCGTCAAGCAGCGCGGCAGCGCCGGTGTAGTCGCTGACCTGGCCCGCGGTCATGAAGAAGCTGAGCGGTCTGCCTTCTGCATCGGTGACGGCGTGCAGCTTCGTATTCATACCGCCTTTGGTGCGACCGATGAGGCGCCCAAGGCCCCCTTTATGGATGGCTCGCCCCTTATCCGAATCGTTGTCATCCTACGACAGCAGGTCGTTTGAGGAAGGAGCAAAGGTCATGGACGTATCGGTTCTGGGAATTGATCTAGGCAAGAACAGCTGCAGCGTGGTTGGGCTGGATGCGACCGGCAAAGTCGTCGTCCGCCGACGGATGCGCCGCGACACGGTCATCACATACGCCGCAGGCCTGCCGGCTTGCGTCGTAGCGATGGAGGCCTGCTGCGGAGCTCATCACATGGGACGGGCGCTGGCACGACAAGGCCATGCCGTTCGGCTGATGTCGCCGGAATATGTCCGTCCATACGTTAAGGCGCAGAAGAACGACGACCGCGACGCTGAGGCAATCGCGGAAGCGGCAACACGGCCGACCGTGCGGTTCGTCGAGTTGAAAACCGAGGAACAACTCGACATGCAAACGCTGCATTGAAGCGTCCCGGATTTCCTGGAGGCTCCCACTTGTGAGTAGGAGCATCGAGAATGAGCAAGACGACAAACAAGTTTTCGCCTGAGGTCCGCGAGCGGGCTGTTCGGATGGTGAGCGAGCACCGGGCGGATCACCGTTCGGAATGGGACGCGCTGGTGTCGATCGCCGGCAAGATCGGCTGCACGGCGGAGACGCTGCGGCGTTGGTGCCGCGACGACGCTGGCCGGCGCGCGGAACCAGCGGCACTGGCCGATGATGACCGTGCCAGATTGAAGTTGCTCGAGCGGGAAGTGAAGGAGCTCCGCCGGGCAAACGAGATCCTTCGGAAGGCGTCGGCATATTTTGCGATGGCGGAGCTCGACCGCCCCGGGCGATGAAGATGGCGTTCACCGACGCTCATCGGGAGGAGTTGGGGATCGAGCCGATCTGCCAGGAACTGGCGGTCGCCCCCTCCTCGTATCATCAACACGCCGCGCGCCTGGCCGATCCGGGCAAACGTTCTCCTCGCGCCCGGCGTGACGACGAGCGGAAGGACCATATCCGGCGCGTCCACGAGGCCAGCTTTGGCCTTTACGGATCGCGCAAGGTGTGGCGGCAGCTGCTGCGCGAGGGCGCCACCATCGCCAAATGCACGGTCGAGCGGCTGATGAAGGCGATGGGGCTGGCCGGTGTCCGGCGTGGCAAGTCCTGCATCACCACGGTTCCGGATCGCAAGGCTCCATGTCCACTCGACAAGGTCAATCGGGAATTCAAGGTCCAGCGCCCGAATGCCTTGTGGGTCGTGGACTTCACCTACGTCCACACCTGGGCGGGGTTCGTCTACGTGGCGTTCGTCATCGATGCGTTCGCCCGCCGGATCGTCGGATGGAAAGTCAGCAGCCGTGCTACCGCCGGCTTCGTGCTGGATGCCCTCGAGCAGGCCATCCATGCCCGGCGTCCCACCGCCGACGATGGTCTCATCCATCATTCCGACAGGGGCTCGCAATACCTCGCCATGAGCTACACCCAGCGCCTGGCAGAGGCAAAACTGGTGCCCTCGGTTGGCAGCGTCGGGGATTCCTACGACAATGCTCTCGCCGAGACGATCAATGGCCTGTTCAAGGCCGAGGTCATCTGGCGGCAGCGCTCATGGCCGAGCCTCGCCGCTGTCGAGATGGCGACGTTGCAGTGGGTGGACTGGTTCAACAACCAACGCCTCTTCGGCCCGATCGGCTACGTCACGCCTGCCGAGGCCGAAGCTGAATACTATGCCGCCCAGCAGGAAACCGCTATCGCGGCGTGACTCAAACCAAACTGCCTCCGGAAAATCCGGGACGCTTCATACCGCATCCGTGACCAGCTTGTCGGTGATCGCACCTCGTTGATGAACCAGATCAGGAGTCTTCTTCTGGAGCGCGGCTACATAGTCCCGCAAGGACGCGCAAAGCTTGCCGTCCGGCTGGGTGAGATGCTCGATGGTGACGAGCCAGTGCTGGGCTCTCGTATCCATCGGCTCGTCAGTGATATGCGCCTGCTCTGGATTGCCCTTGATGACCGGATCGCAGATCTCAATGCCGAGTTTACCGAGGCTGCCCGCTCGGATGAGCGAACGCGGCGCCTCCTGACTATTCCTGGTATCGGCGCGCTGAACGCGACGGCGCTGGTAGCTGCAGTTGGCGACGCTCGAACTTTCGCACGGGGCAGGGATCTTGCCGCCTGGCTTGGGCTCGTGCCGCGTCAAGCAACGACCGGGGGTAAACCGCGATTGCTCGGCATCACCAAGCGCGGAAGCCGCTATCTGCGGAAAAACCTGATCCAGGGTGCCCGGGCATCACTACCGACGATGAGCAAGAGCGACACACGACTCGGCGCCTGGCTGCGCGGCCTTTTGTCGCGTTCCCATCACAACACCGTCGTGGTGGCGCTAGCGGCCAAGATGGCGCGCATCGTCTGGGCGCTCCTGCGTCATGAGCGTACTTACGATCCAGCCGCACAAGCGGCGTGAACGAGATCAGCCGATGCACCTTGCACCGGCTGGATGATGTCTGCGGGAGGTAAGTGAAAGATGGCCTGACAGTCGACCGGTGACCTGGAACCCTATGGCTTAAAATGGCACTCGATGCCGGCCCCTTTATGAGGACCAGGACGCGCGGATCTCCATCTTGGCCAACGACCTCGCGTCGAAAGGCCGGATACGTTTTCGCAGACTGCTCAGAACATCAGACACAAACCGCTTGCCGACGGGGCGAGCCATACGTTTAACCCGCAGGCTGGACGCCGTGCGGTGCGCCTTCAGATAGGTCGCGTCGATCATGATCGTCTTCGGCGTGGCGCTCGCGGCTGCCAGTCCTTCCATTATGCGGAGGAAGACACCCCTTTCGCCCCATCGCTTCCACCCGTTGTAGAGCGTCTTGTGTGGGCCATACTCCCGAGGGGCATCGCACCAACGCAGCCCGTTGCGGTTGACGAAAACGATGCCGCTCAACACTCGCCGGTCATCAACCCGTGGCTTGCCGTGGCTCTTGGGAAAATACGGTTCGAGCCGCGCCATCTGCTCGTCCGTCAGCCAGTACAGGTCGCTCATCCTCTGTCTCCTCACGGAGCCTGAATCAGATCGAGCCGCTCAGATCAATGGGTCCTGACCCCAGGAAGCGCCTGGCGGCTTTCATATTCCGCGTCGCCGACAGGTAAAAGTCGATGGTGTCGCCCTCCTTGTCGACCGCTCGATAGAGGTAGGCCCATTTGCCTTTGACCTTGATGTACGTCTCGTCGACGCGCCAGCTTCGTGAAAGCCCCGGCCGCTTCCAGTACCAGCGCAAACGCTTCTCGATCTCGGGCGCATAGTGCTGAACCCAGCGGTACAGCGTTGTGTGATCGACACTGACGCCCCGTTCCTCCAATATTTCCTCAAGGTTCCGGTAGCTGATGCCGTATTTGCAATACCAACGAACGCCCCAGAGAATGATCTCACCCCTAAAATGCCGCCATTTGAAATCGTTCACGCCCGCTCCGCCTCCAGCTCAAAGCCGCCAGATCGGCATCACGCCAATTTTTGCAACAGAGCCCCGATAAGCGCTTCTTCCTCGATACCGCGGGTTGCACGGGCGTAGCGCTGCCGCTTGACCCGGTCGATTATGCCGAGGTTTTGTCGATCCTGCTCGACAACGCCGGCAAACCCGTTTCGTGGCATCAGACGAAACAAGGGCCGCAAAATCGAGCGCTTCCTGAGTGAGGACGAAATGGCGCGGCTCGGGAAGGCGCTGGCTGACGCTCGTGATAAGAAGCCGTTGGAGGTCGCGGTCATATCGCTGCTGGCGCTGACGGGCTGCCGGCGCGGCGAAATTCTCAATCTGACTTGGGGCGAAGTTCAAGGGCGGAAGCTGAAGCTGACAGACTCGAAAACGGGTCCGCGCATCGTGTGGCTAGGTCATGAGGCGAGAACGGTGCTCGATAGTTTGCCGCAAGGTAAAAAGGAGGCGCACGTATTTGCGTTTGAAGTCCGGTCGTCTTCGGCAGTCGATGGTGACCGGCCCCCACTGAGTGGTCCGTGATGATTGTTAGTGCATTGTCGCCTCCGTTGCCATTGGCGCCTGGAGGTGGAGCGAAGCGGAACCGGAAGGCGGCAATGGCGGCGAAGCTGCTTCTGGGGTCGGTTCCGGCTGAGGGCGAAATGACACCCTAAGCGAAATGGCCGGGTTTGGCTGGAGAACGGACTGGTGGCTTTCCGACAGCGATCCTCTACTCGCTGCCATCTCGAGTTCGCCCGGTTTTTCTGTACGCAGCGGGCTTTGCGGAAGCACTGCCCTGAATATCTTCCGGTCGAGCGCCCGCCGGGCAAATAAGTTGCTTCAGCACCCGGCCTCAGACAAATGCCTGTTATGGAGGGACCCGGGACGGTAGCTGTACGGATCAGATCGGGCTGGGGCTGGCTTGTGCTGGTGACCTTAACTGTCTCCACCATTGGTGACGAGATCTCCCTCATCACTCTGATGTTTCGGGCTGCCGAGAACGAGACGCGTTTTGCCGTGCCCATGCTGCTGATTGCGCAGCTGCTACCTGGTTTAATCGCTGCTCCGTTCATCGGTCGCTTTGTCGATAGGCGTGATGCTGGCAGAATACTTGTCGTCACCGGCCTAGCACAAGCGGCGCTTCTCGCCTGGATTGCCGGCAACACGGCGATGTTGCCGACGCTCGTTGGCGCAAGCGTGCTCAGCATCTGCTTCGCCATCAGCGGAACGGCGACCTTCGCGCTTATACCCGTACTGGCGACAGCACTTGGCATGCCGCTCAGCCGCGCGAATTCCGTGCTTGAGCTTGTGCGCGGTGTTGGGATGCTTGCAGGTCCGGTAGCGGGCGGTATCCTGATTGCGTGGATCGGCGCGCGCAGTGCTTTGCTCATTGATGCTGCCAGCTACGTCTTGCTCGCCACCGTGATCCTGGCCAGCGGCTTGCGCCGGCCGATAGCGCCGGATGAGCAGGAACCTCGTACATTGCTCGCCGAGTACTGGCCGATCCTCCGCAACCGGCGGATCACGGTGATGACAGGATCGCTGGCTTTGGAGGTCTTTGCCTCTGCCATCGCAGATGTAGCATTCGTGTTCCTGATCACAGTGACGCTGAAGCAAGGCCCCCTCGCATTTGGCCTGGTAACCGCTTGCTGGGCCGCCGGCATGATCCTGGGCGCTCTCGCGGCAGGTGCGCGGCCGATGCGCCGACCTGCTCCTTTGGCTTTCGTTGCGGCCACTATGATTGGCGTAACCATGCTGGTGATCGGCAGCGCCGCTTTGGTCGGCGCGGCCACCATCATGTTGATCGGGATGGTTTTCGTATTCGGCGGAGTTGCCAACAGCGTGCACAATGTGGCGGTACGCACGATGCTGCAAAACGAAACGCCGACCGACCACCATGGGAAGGTTGCAGCTATTTACGGCGCAGTCACGAGCAGCGCCGTCATCATTGGCTATGTCACGGGTGGGCTGTTCACCCCGAGCAACGCGGTCGGTGCTTATCTGATTGCCGGTACGCTGGGTACAGCCGCCGGCTTGGCGGGATGGGGGTTGTTCAGCAGGTTTGCCCGTTAGACTGGCGTCGCGTCCGACAAGCGGCACCCAATCTGCTGGTCGATGAATGTACGGCAGCTTCAGCGACAGGCCGATATGGGGCGACTGGCGCCCTCTCGGCGGGGGCGGGAGGTGAAAACTGATTACTCTGCTATTTCAATGTCAGGGGCCGTGTCCAACCGCGCCCGCCCCACGATCGCGGCGACGGTGTTCTTGCTGAGGCCGAGGTCGCGCGCGATCCAACGATAGCTGCGACCTTCGGCAACGAGCGCCAGCACCTTGGGGGCGAGCCGGTCGGACTTGGGGCGGTCGCCGGACTGTCGCCCGAGTTTGCGACCCCGCGCCCGCGCCGCGGCGAGACCGGACCGAACGCGCTCGCTCAGCATGTCGCGCTCGAATTGCGCGATGCCGGCGAGCATCGTAGCCATCATTCGCCCGTGCGGTGTATCGACCTCGAACGTCATGCCGCTCATCGCGACTACCGATACCCGCCAACCCGACAGCCGGTTCAGCGTATCGAGCAGGTCCTGGGTCGAGCGTCCCCACCGGCTGAGTTCGGTGACAAGGATCGCATCGATGTGGCGGGCCTGCGCCAGTTTCATCACTTCGGCGCGCGCCGAGCGGTTGGCCTTCATCCCTGAGGCGGTTTCGCGGAAAACGTCGATGACCTCATAGCCGCCACGCTCGGCGAAACCGGCGAGGTCACGCAGCTGCCGCTCACACGACTGGTCGGCGGTCGAGACCCTGGCGTAGATGGCGGCGCGTTGTCCCAATTGAACCTTCCTGAAATCAGGCTTCAAAAACCCTTGATTTGCGTGGGGTGAGTGTTGTCCAAAACAGACTTCTGATCAACTGGGACAATGCCTCATGCCGCGACGCCATATCCTGAGCGCCCGGCAGCGATCGGCGCTGCTCGACCTGCCGACCGACGAGGCATCCCTGCTCCCCCATTACATTCTGGCTGACGATGACCTGATCCACATCAACCGACGACGCAGGCCGGAGAACCGGATCGGCTTCGCGCTGCAACTGTGTGCGCTGCGCTATCCCGGACGGATGCTGGCACCGGGCGAGATCATCCCCCTCGCAGTGTCTGCCTTCCTTGGAGCCCAACTCGGCATCACCGGTGACACGCTCCTTCGCTATGCTGTTCGCCGCCAGACGCGCCAGCAGCATCTAGAGGTGCTGCGCCGAAGCTACGGGTACAGGATGTTCTCCGGTCAGGGGGCGCCGGCCCGGGCGTTTCGCGACTGGCTGCTTGGCCAAGCCGAACAGGCGCGCTCGAATGACGATCTCGCGCGGCGCTTCATCGCCCGCTGCCGCGACACCATGACCATCCTGCCGGCGATCACCACCATCGAGCGGCTGTGCGCGGACGCGCTGGTCGCGGCCGAGCGGAATATAGAGAAGCGGATCGCCACGCGCCTCGATCGCGTCGCCTGTACGCGGCTCGACCAGCTGACGACCGAGATGCTGCCGGGTGCGATCAGTCGCTTCATCTGGCTGCGCCGGATCGAGCCGGGCAACAATTCCGCCGCGGCGAACCGGCTGCTCGACCGGTTGGAGTTCCTACGCACGATGAACCTCGGCGCTGACCTGCTCGCAGGCGTCCCGCCGCACCGCGTCGCCCGGTTGCGCCGGCAGGGCGAACGCTATTTTGCCGATGGCTTGCGCGACCTAAACGCCGATCGGCGCCGCGCTATCCTTGCGGTCTGTGTCATCGAATGGGCCGCCGCGACCGCCGACGCCGTGATCGAGACGCATGACCGGATCGTCGGCCGCACCTGGCGCGAGGCGAAGCAGCTGTACGATGCGCGTACTGCGGAAACCAGAGGTGCGGTCACCGCAACCTTGGACGGTTTCGCGACGCTCGGCCGATCACTGCTCGACGCTCATGGCGACGGCGCATCGCTGGAGGATGCAGTCGCACGCGCGGGATGGGACCGGCTCGACCGTCTTGTTGCGACGGCCAGGTCGCTGACCGACACGCTCGGCGACGATCCGCTGGCGCATGTCGATCAGGGGTATCACCGCTTCCGCCGGTATGCGCCGCGTATGCTGCGCTGCCTCGACCTCGCAGCCGCGCCGGTTGCCCGGCCCCTGCTCGACGCGGTGACCGCCATCGCCGCCAAAGGCGAGTTGCCGGCGGCCGACGACTTCCTGCGCCCGCATTCCAAATGGCGTCGTCAGCTGCGGTTGAAGGGCGGTGACGATGCGCGGCTGCGTGAAGTCGCGGTGATGTTCCACCTGCGCGACGCGTTGCGCTCGGGCGACATCTGGCTCGAGCGCTCGCATCGCTATGGCGACCTGCGCCATGTCCTAGTGCCGATGACGGTCGCGCGTACCATGAAGCTGGCAGTCCCGTCCGATCCGCATGTCTGGCTAGCCGACCGCAAGGACCGGCTTGCCGATGGCCTCGCCCGGCTCGGTCGCGCCGCGCGCAATGGGACGATCCCGCATGGCAGTATCGAGGACGGCACGCTGCGCATCGACCGTCTCACCGCCGACCCGCCAGGCGGGATCGAGGAACTGCTGCTCGACCTGTACCGTCGCCTGCCGCCTGTCCGCATCACCGACCTGCTACTCGAAGTCGATGCCGCACTCGGCTTCACTGAAGCCTTCACCCACCTGCGCACCGGCGTGCCGTGCGGCGACCGGATCGACCTGCTCAACGTACTGCTCGCCGAGGGGCTGAACCTCGGCCTGCGCAAGATGGCCGAGGCGTGTAACACCCATGATTACTGGCAGCTCTCCCGCCTCGCGCGCTGGCATGTCGAGAGTGAGGCGATCAACCAGGCGCTGGCCGCCGTGGTCGCCGCGCAAGGCGACCTGCCGATGGCGCGGGTCTGGGGCATGGGCACCACGGCATCCGCCGATGGTCAGTTCTACCCCGCCGCGCGGCAGGGCGAGGCGATGAACACGGTCAACGCCCGCTACGGCAACGATCCCGGCATCAAGGCCTATACCCACGTCAACGACCGGTTCGCGCCATTCTCATCGCGCACTATTCCCGCGACCGTCAGCGAGGCACCCTATCTGCTCGACGGGCTGACGATGAATGAGGCCGGACGGCGGATCGAGGAACAGTATGCCGATACCGGCGGGTTCACCGACCATCTGTTCGGAATCAGCGCCATGCTCGGCTACCGGCTCGTGCTGCGCATCCGCGATCTGCCGTCCAAGCGACTGTACGTGTTCGCCCCCGCCGCCACGCCAACCGAACTGCGCCCGCTGGTGGGCGGCAAGGCACGCGAGGCACTGATCGTCTCCAACTGGCCGGACCTGTTCCGCTGCGCCGCCACCATAAGCGCCGGACAGGTGGCGCCAAGTCGGATCCTGCGCAAGCTCGCCGCTTATCCGCGCCAGAACGACCTAGCCGCAGCCCTGCGCGAGGTCGGGCGGATCGAGCGCACGCTGTTCATCATCGAATGGATCCTCGACACCGGCATGCAGCGCCGCGCCCAGGTCGGCCTCAACAAGGGCGAGGCGCACCATGCGCTGAAGAACGCCCTGCGCATCGGTCGCCAGGGCGAGATCCGCGATCGCACCACCGAAGGCCAGCACTACCGGATCGCGGGCCTCAACCTGCTCACCGCCATCATCGTCTACTGGAACACCCTGCAACTCGGCCATGCTGTCGAGGCCCGGCGTCGCGAAGGACTCGATACCCCGGATCATCTGCTGGCGCATGTCTCGCCGCTCGGGTGGGCGCACATCCTTCTCACCGGCGAATACCTCTGGCCCAAGGACGTCAGCGCTTAGGGTGTCATTTCGCCCTCAGCCGGAACTGACCCCCAGCTGTTGCGCGAGGACGCGCTGGTCGAGACCGCGAATCGGCGGGTCGCCATACCTGACGTGTCGCGATTGCACCAACTGGCCGGCTTCGACGCCGCCTACCTGCACAGCGGCAGCGCGCACGGCATCCGGGCATGGACGGCAGTCGCCTGACGGAATGGCGGACGCCGCGCTTTCGCCAGGGAAGACAAGCCGCGATGCCCTGCTCCTGCGTGTCCAGGCCCGCAATATGACCGACACCTTCAGGCAGCTCGCGCCCTTGGCGTATGCGACACCTCACGGGAGCAGAGGTGACGCAGGCCATCGAAGATCGTACCCGAAGGGTTATGATCGATCCCGTTACCTCTGCTGCTTCCCGCCGCAAAACCGCTCGCTGGATCGAACAACTTCCCGTCGCGCGCGATCGCCCGGTGGCGGGCTCCATCACCATGCTCGCGATCGTGGTGGTGGCCTGGCTGCTGAGGAGTGCGGCTGATCCGCTGCTGCCGCCCGGCTTTCCCTACGTCACCTTCTTTCCGGCGGTGATCATCACCTCCTTCCTGTTCGGTGTCCGTCTCGGCAGCGTGTCGGCCCTGCTGTGCGGGCTGCTGGCCTGGTATAGCTTCATACCCCCGGACGGCTTCGGGCTGACCCGCGGCACCGGGTTCGCGTTGGCCTTCTACCTGTTCGTCGTCGTAACCGATCTCGCGCTGGTCCACTGGATGCAACGCGCGAACAGTCAGCTCGCGGCCGAGCGCGAGGTGAACCGGTCGCTCGCCGATACCCGCGAACTCCTGTTCCGCGAGTTGCAGCACCGGGTGTCGAACAACCTCCAGGTCGCGGCCGGCCTGTTGACCATGCAGAAGCGTCAACTCACCGACACGGGCGAGCGGACGGCGCTCGATGAAGCGGCAGGGCGACTTGCACTGATCGGCCGCATCAGCCGCCAGCTCTACGATCCGTCAGGCGCGTCACAGCCGCTCGTGCCGTTCCTGACCGAATTGTGTCTGAGCGTCGTCGAGGCCAGTGGCCGGCACGACGTCACACTCAACGTCACCGGCGACGATCGCCTGCGGCTGATGCCCGATGCAGCGATCCCCACCGCCCTGATCGTCGCCGAAGCCGTCGCCAACGCGCTTGAACATGGCTTTGCTGACGGCAAAAGCGGCCGCATCGTCATCGGCATCACGCAAGCCGCTGACGGAGGGCCGCGGGTGACGATCCACGACAATGGGCATGGCCTTCCCGCACACTTCGATGCCGAGACCAGCACCAGCCTGGGCCTGAGGATTGCGACCACGCTGGCTCGTGGGCAGGGTGGCCGCTTCTGGCTTGAAGCGCGCGACGGCGCGTCGGCGACGCTGACGTTACCCCCAAACACCTTGGCAGCCATGCCGCTCTGAATGACTTTCCCGTTTGGGAACCAGTGACGGGAATGCCGAGCCGCCGATCGCGCTGACGGACGCCTGCGGGTTCCGCTTTCCCAAAACCTGTTCCCGATTTACAATTCCCGAAACTGCCGATTTTGACGGGGAAACGGGAAAGATGCTGATCGGCTATGCGCGTGTCTCGACGGCCGATCAGGATTTGACGTTGCAACTCGATGCACTGGCAAAGGCCGGGTGCGAGAAGGTGTTCACCGACAAGGCGAGCGGTGCGAAGATCAACCGGCCGGGGCTGGTCGAGGCGCTGGGCTTCGCACGCGCCGGCGACACGCTGGTAATCTGGAAACTCGATCGGCTCGGCCGCTCGATCCAGGGTCTGATCGCGCTGGCTGCGGACCTGTCTGAGCGGGGGATCGACTTTCGATCGCTGACGGATGGGTTCGACACGTCGACGGCATCGGGCCGGCTCCTGTTCCACATCCTCGCATCGGTCGCGGAGATGGAACGCGAGCTGGTAAAGGAGCGGACGATCGCCGGGCTGGCGGCGGCGCGCGAGAAGGGCAGCACGGGGGGAGGGCGCAAGCTGGTGATGACACCCGACAGGATCGACACGGCCCGCAAACTGCTCGCCGTGGGCGAGAAACCGGCGCGGGTCGCGAAGCTGCTGGGCGTCGGCCTCTCTACCTTCTACCGGCAATTCCCGGCGAGCGAACGGGAGGCCGCGTCCAGCACCGAAGGGTGATGCCTAGCCACCCGCGCGTCCGATTATGCCGGCGATTGTGAGGCCACCTTCACGGTGCGAGGCCATTGGAACACCAGCGTGTCGCTCTCGTCACGAACCTCGACGCGCTCCGCCAAGGCGAATATAGTAAGATGCCGCTCAGCGAGACCGACTGCGAAGACCTAGCAGAATACCGCTTCGGCGACCCAGAACCTGTGATTGCGGAGGCGGAGAAGCTGATGCTGTAAGGTACGTTGCGGGGCGCCTATATTACGAGCCAGCGCAACTCATGAACAGCGAAGGGGGAGGAACAATGACGGGGTTCTATGCTCGGTTGAGGCAGACCCGCGGCGATAGCGACGAGCTGGCCGCGTGCATCGAGCGCGTCGTCAACCAGCTCGAGGATGTCGATACGACCGGTGATCGGCCGGGGATGCTCCTGGGCAAAATCCAGTCGGGCAAAACGCGCGGGTTCGTGGGGGCGATTGCGCGTGCGTTCGATCGGGATTTCGATATCGCGTTGGTGCTGACCAAGGGCACCAAGACCTTGTCAGCGCAGACCGTTGCCCGCCTTAGCGCCGATTTTGCCGAGTTCATAGACGAGGACGAGATGATCGTTCTCGATATCATGAAGTTGCCTGGTAAGCTGACGCGCAGCGAGCTGAAGCGCAAAATCGTCATTGTGGCGAAGAAGCAGGCGCAGAATCTTGACCGCCTAATCGAATTTATGGAGGCCCATGCCGATCTGCAAAAGCGCAAGGTGCTGCTGATCGATGATGAAGCGGACCTCGCCAGCGTCCGGTTCGTGCGCAAGCGCGGGCAGCAAGCTATCGAGCAGGGCGCCATCGCTGAGAAAATGGACGATCTGCGCCGCATGGTTGAGGGCATTGCCTTCCTCCAGGTGGGAGTGTCAGGAATTTCGTGTGCGGGCGGGCGGCTGAACATTACGCCGCCATGGCCCTGATGAAGCGTTCGCCGAAGATGACGGCGAACTGTGCCTTGGCCATGGTCCACTCACGTGGTGGCATC
>NZ_MQUI01000056.1:0-20994 GCF_001970915.1 Sphingomonas sp. Sph1(2015) | reverse complement strand
AGGGGGGCAGTTTGGAACGCGATCACAACCCCTCCCCCGCCAGATCGCCGCCCCGGCGCAGCAGATACACGTCCATGATCCAGCCATATGTGCGCCGCAGCTCCGCCCGGCGCGCGACGATCTGCTCGGCCACATCCGCCAGCCGCCCGGCCTCGATCGCCTGCTGCGCCATGCCCAGATACGCCCCCCACCAGATGATCGCATCCGGCTGGTCCAGCGTCGCGAACGCACAACCGCCGTCGAGCATCACCGCGACGCTGTCCGCCCCCTGCGGCCAGCCGCCCTCGCGCAGACGCCGCCCGGTCGTCACCATCACCGGCGCCCCGACCGCGTTGAAGGGAATGGCGTGGGCGGCGCAGAGCAGTTGCAGGCTGGTGATCCCGGGCACCACCGTCACCCGCTCGACCGCGATCAGCCGCCGCGCGATGCGGATCGTGCTGTCGTACAGCGAGGGATCGCCCCATACGAGCAGCGCCACCCGCCCGCCCCGCGGCAGATGCGCCGCGATCTCCGCCGCCCAGCACCCGGCGATCGCATCATGCCAGCGCTCGACATTGTCGAGATAGTCTCCCTCGGCCGCGCGTTCGGGCAGATCGAATTCGACCACCCGCGTCGCTACCCCCGCCAGCACCTGCGCACAGATATCGCGGCGCAGGTCGATCAGCTCGGCCTTGTCACCTTTACGCGGCAGCAGGATCAGGTCGGCGGCGCGCATCGCCGTCTCCGCCGCGCGGGTCAGGTGGTCGGGATTCCCCATGCCGATGCCGATCAGGTCGAGATGGATCACAGATCCTCCATCAGCGGGCCGTAGAGGATCAGCGCCGCCTTGTCCGATACGGACGCCGCCAGTTGCGCCGCCAGCGCACCGATCGTTGCGCGGGTCAGCCTCTGGTCGGGGCAGCCGACATGCTCGGCCATCAGCGCGGGCGTCTCCGGCGACAGGCCATGCGCGACCAGCGCCTCGACGAGTGCGGGAAAGGTCCGCTTGGGCATGAACACGACCGTGGTCGCGCCCGCATCCGCCAGCGCCGCCATGTTGCGGTCGGCGGGCAGCGCGCCGGTGACGTCGTGGCCGGTCACGAACTGCACCCGCCGCGCCTCCGACCGCCGGGTCAGCGGGAGGCCCGCCGCCGCCGCCGCCGCGCTCGCCGTGCTGACGCCGGGCACGATTTCGAAGGGAATGGCGGCGGCCTTCAGCGCGATGATCTCTTCCTCCAGCCGCCCGAAGATACCCGGATCGCCGGACTTCAGCCGGACGACCCGCTTGCCGCCCAGCGCATGATCGACCAGCAGCCGGTCGATCTCGCCCTGCTTGGGCGAGGCGCGGCCCGCGCGCTTGCCGACCGCGATCAATTCGGCATCGCTCCGGCAATGGCTCAGCATCGGCCCGGCGGCGAGATCATCGAACAGGACGACATCGGCCTGCCCCAGACAGCGCACCGCCTTCAGCGTCAGCAGTTCCGGATCGCCCGGTCCTGCACCGATCAGATGGACGAAACCCCTCACCACCCCCATCACCACCAGCGCGCCACCAGATGGAAGAAGGTGCCGGTCACGGCCCCGCGCCGCGATCCCGTCTCGGGCACCGCCTCGCCCTGCGCATCGACGACATGCGCCAGCGGCGCATCGGGTTGTTCCAGCACGGTCGAATAATGAAACTCATGCCCGCCCAGCACCGCGCCCTCGGGCATCCCCGCTACCTCGCCGAGCAGGGTCGCGCGGCGATAGCCCAGGTGCATCTTGCGCTTGGCATAGCTGGTGACGAGGCCGAGCAGCCCGGCCATGCGGTGGCTGACGCCCTGGGCGTCGATCAGCGCCTCGCCCAGCGCCATGTAACCACCGCACTCGCCGTGAATGGGTTTGGTCTGGGCGTGATTTGCAAGGCCAGCCCGGAACCGTTCCGCCGCCGCCAGCCGCCCGGCATGAAGCTCGGGATAGCCGCCGGGAAGCCATACCAGATCGGCGGAAGGATCGGGGGCTTCGTCCGCCAGCGGGGAAAAGGGCAGGATTTCCGCGCCGCCCGCGTGCCAGCCCTCCAGCATGTGCGGATAGACGAAGGAAAAGGCCGCATCCTGCGCCAGCGCGATCCGCTGCGCGGGCGGTGGCGGAAGCGTACCGGTCGTGGGTGGGGCAGGCTTCGCATAGGCCGCCGCACGGATCGCCTCGAGATCGACATGTGCCGCCAGGAACGCCGCATAGTCGCCGATCAGCCGATCGAGTTCGGGATGTTCCACGGCCTGCACCAGCCCCAGATGCCGTTCGGGCAGGACCAGATCGCCGCGCCGGGGCAGCGCACCGAAGACCGGCAGGCCGATCTCCTCGAACCCCAGTTTCGCCAGACGCTCATGGCGTGGGCTGGCCACGCGGTTCAGGATCACGCCCGCCACGCGCAATTCGGGATCATAGCGTGCAAAGCCCAGCGCGGTCGCCGCCGCCGACTGCGCCTGTCCCGACACGTCGATGACCAGTATGACGGGCCAGCCCATGCGCCGGGCCGTCTCCGCGCTGCTGCCCATGCCGGTCGCGCCGGGTTTCGCCACGCCGTCGAACAGGCCCATCGAACCTTCCGCCAGCACCAGCTCGGCATCCGCGCCCCGCTGCCCCAGCGTGTCGAGCAGCGTGGCGGGCATCGCCCAGCCGTCCAGGTTGAACGACGCCCGCCCGCTCGCCGCGCGGTGAAAGGCGGGGTCGATATAGTCGGGGCCGCTCTTGAACGGCTGTACGCGCAACCCGGCGTCGCGGAACGCGCGCAGCAGGCCCAGCATCACCGTGGTCTTGCCGGTCCCCGATGCGGGCGCGGCGATCATCAGGCCCGGTGTCATACCAGGCTGTTTCCGGGGCGATAGCGGCGGTCATAGCCCTCCGCATATAAACGACTCTCGGCGAAATCGCTCTGGTCGAGGACGCGACCGACCAGGATCAGCGCGGTGCGCTCCGGGCCATCGGCGGCGGCCTGTTCGATGGTGGCCAGCGTCGCGCGGACGATCCGCTGCTCAGGCCAGCTCGCGCGCCAGACGATCGCGACCGGACAGTCCGCGCCGTAATGCGGGGTCAGGTCGGCGACGACCTTGGCCAGATTGTGGATCGACAGATGGATGGCCAGCGTCGCGCCGGTCGCGGCGAAGGCGGACAGCGACTCGCCCTCGGGCATGGCGCTGGCGCGGCCGGGGGTGCGGGTCAGAATCACCGATTGCGCGATGCCGGGCAGCGTCAGCTCGCTCTCCAGCACCGCCGCCGCCGCCGCGAAGGACGGCACGCCCGGCGTCACCGAGACGGGGATGCCCATGTCCCGCAAGCGCCGCACCTGCTCGCCCATCGCCGACCAGACCGACAGGTCGCCGGAGTGGAGCCGGGCGACGTCCTGCCCCCTGGCGTGGGCGTCCGCGATCTCGGCCATGATCTCATCGAGCGTCATCGGCGCGGTGTTCACGATTTTCGCGCCGGGCGGACAATGGGCCAGCACCGCCTCGGGCACCAAAGATCCGGCAAAGAGGCACACCGGACAGGCGGCGATCAGGTCACGGCCCCGCAGGGTCAGCAAGTCGGGGGCACCGGGTCCGGCGCCGATGAAATGGACGGTCATGATTCGGGTCCCTGGGCGATGGCACAAGTCGCCATGCGGTCGGAGGAGATGGTGCGGGTGACGACGATCCGCGCCCCCGGCCCGGCGGCGACGAGCGCGACGGCTTCGGCGACGCTGCCGACGCCGCACGCGGCCAGACTGACGGTCGAGCGGGTAGGAGTATCGATACCTTGCAACGCGTCGGCGGCGATGGGGTGGACGGCCAGCCCCTTGGCCTCGGCGAAGGACGCGATCGCCCCTGCCCGGTCAGCCGGTACGGCCAGTGCATCGGGGCGCGTGCCGGTCGCGGCCAAGGCATTGCGGAAGGACTCGGGGGTCGCCCCCGCCCGGCATCCGAACCCGGCGATCACCATGCGACCCGCCATTGCACGATGGGATAGCTCGCCTTCCACCCCCGCTTGGTGCCGAGCGGTCGTGCGCGGGCCAGTTCGATGCGCAGCAACTCGCCGCCATGACGGGCATGGCATTCGGCCAGCAACGCCTCGGTCTCCAGCGTGACGGCGTGGGCGACGAGGCGACAGCGGGGCAGCATCCGCAGCGCCTCGACCAGCGGCCGCGACAGGCCCCCGCCGACGAACACCGCATCGGGGTGCGGACGCTCGGCCAGTTCGGCCACCGCATCGCCCTCGACCAGTTCCAGCCGGGTCAGCCCCAGCCGCCCGGCATTGTCGGCGGCGCGGGCCAGGCGTGCGGGGTCACGCTCGAAGCCGATGGCACGGGTGGTCGGGTCGCTCAGCAGCCATTCGATCGCGACCGATCCCGATCCCGTGCCGATGTCCCACAGCAACTCGCCCGGTCGCGGGGCGAGCGCGGAAAGCGCGAGCGCGCGGACGGGGCGCTTCGTGATCTGTCCGTCATGCGCGAACCAGTCATCGTCCAGGCCATTGGCGCAGGGCAGGACGCGGCCCGCTCCGGCAGGCTCGATCGCCACCGCGACCGGATGGGCGATGTCGGTCCAATCGAGCGCGTCCGCCGTGCTCGCCCGCACCCGCTCGCGCGGACCGCCCAACGCCTCCAGCACGGTCAGCGCGCTGTCGCCGAACCCCTGCTCGGTCAGCCACGCTGCCATCCCCGTCACCGAAGCGCCGTCGCGCATCAGCGCCAATATCCGCTGCCCCGGTGCCAGATGCGGGCGCAGCGTCTCGACCGGGCGGGCGTGCAGTCCGATGCTCTGGATCGTCTCGACCGGCCAGCCCAGCCGCGCCGCCGCCAGCGACAGGGTGGACGGCGCCGGATAGGCGACCCACTCGCCCGACTCCAGATGGCGCGTGACGACCGACCCCGCCCCGAACCAGAAGGGATCGCCCGAGGCGAGCATGACCACCCGCTCACCCCGCCGTTCGAGCAGCATCGGCACGCCATCGGCAAAGGGCACGGGCCAGGTGATCCGCTCCGCCCGCCCCTGCCCGGCCAACAGCGACAGGTGACGGGGCGCGCCCATGACGCTATCGGCGGCCAGGATCGCGGCGCGCGCGGGGGCGGTCAGGCCGTCCCAGCCATCCTCGCCGATCCCGACGATCGTCAGCCACGCCTGGGAGTCAGCCATGCGCCACATCCTTCTGCTCGGCGGCACGACCGAGGCGAGCGCCCTGGCCACCGCACTGGCCGCGCGTGGCGAGCGGGCGGTGCTGAGCTATGCGGGCCGCACCGAAGCCCCCCGCGCGCAGGCCATCCCGACACGCATCGGCGGGTTCGGCGGTGTCGAGGGGCTGGCCGACCATATGCGCAGCGAGGGCGTGACGCATCTGGTCGACGCGACCCATCCCTTCGCCGCGCGGATCAGCGCCAATGCCATCGCGGCGGCGAAAATGGAGGGCGTGCCAATCCTCGCCCTGACCCGACCCGAATGGGTGGACGGCCCCGGTGATCGCTGGATTCGCGTGACGGATACCGAACAGGCGGTGGCCGCGCTCGGCGCCGATCCGGCGCGCATCTTCCTGGCGCTCGGTCGCCAGACCATCGGCGACTTCGCCAGCGCGCCGCAGCATTTCTACCTGTTGCGCTTTGTCGATGCTGCCGAGCCGACCTTGCCGCACCATCATCTGGTGGTGGATCGCGGTCCCTTCACGCTGGCGGGCGAATTGGCGCTGCTGCGGGACCATCGGATCCAGATGCTGGTCGCCAAGAATGCAGGTGGCTCCGGCGCACGGGCAAAGCTCGACGCGGCACGGGAACTGGCCCTGCCGGTCGTGATGATCGACCGCCCCTTCATCCCGCCCCGCCCGCAGGTGGGGAACGTCGCGGCCGTGCTGGACTGGCTGGATCACGGCGTCGTCCGGGGGGTGTAGAGGATCGGCTGGCCCGCATGGGGGATCATGCGCGTACGGCTGGACCCGATGATGACGACGGTGCGCATGTCAGCCATCTCGCCGCGCGCTTGCGGAAGCGGCACGATGCGCAACTGCTCCTCGGGCGTCGAGACGGCGCGGGCGAACAGCACCGGGCGGTCGTCGCCGCACACCTGCCGCAACAGCGCAAAGGCCGCATCCAGCGCATCGGGCCGCGCCTTGGACCGGGGATTGTAGAGCGCGATGGCGAAGTCCGCCTCCGCCGCCAGCGCCAGCCGTCGCTCGATCAGCGCCTGGGGCTTGAGATTGTCCGACAGGTTGATCGCGCAGAAATCATGCCCCAGCGGCGCGCCCGCCCGTGCGCTCGCCGCCAGCATCGCGGTGATGCCGGGCAGGACGCGGATGTCGAGGTCGTACCAGCGCTCGGGGTCTTCTTCGACCCGCTCGAAGATCGCCGCCGCCATCGCGAACACCCCCGGATCGCCAGAGGATACGACGACCACGCGCTGCCCAGCTTCGGCCATCTCCAGCGCGTGCAGCGCGCGGTCGCGCTCGACCCGGTTGTCGCTGGCATGGCGGGTCAGGCCGGGCCGCTCGGGCACGCGCGCGACGTACGGGATATAGCCAACGACATCGGTCGCTTGCGTCAGCGCCGCCGACACCTCGGGTGTCACCATCGCCTCCGCGCCCGGCCCCAGCCCTGCCACGATCAGCCAGCCGCTCATGGCCGCCGCCCCTGCCCATGGATCAGCGCGATCGAGAAATAGGGGGCGGGTGCGTCCTCCACCTGCGTCAGCGGGCGCACCCGCTCCCCCGCCTGGGCGGCATGTTCGACCAGCCACGCCTGATCCGTCCGTCCCGCCGCCGCAATCGCGCGGCGCAGCTTGGGCAGATGGCGGCCGATCTTCATGACGACCAGCGCGTCGGTCTGGGCGATGCGGCGGGTCAGTTCCGGCTCCGGCAGAGTCGCCATCGCGACGGTCAGCACATCGTCGCCCCAGGTGATCGGCGCGCCGCTGGCCGTCCAGGCGCCCGACATGCCGGTGATACCCGGCACGACCGCGACCGGAGCATGATCCTTCAACCGGCTGTGCAGGTGCATGAACGATCCGTAGAAGAACGGATCGCCCTCGCACAGCACCACGACATCCTCCCCAGCCTGCACCAGCGACAGGATATGCGCGGTGCACGCCGCATAGAAGGCGGACAGGCATTCATTATAGCGCGGGTCGGTGAACAGGATCTCGGTCGTGACCGGATAGTCCATCGGATATTCCACGACATCATCGCGCAGCATCCCCTCGACGATGGTGCGCGCATGGCCGCGCCGCCCGGCCTTGCGGAAATACGCGACGTGCCGCGCCCCGCGCACGAGCCGGTCGGCGCGCACGCTCATGAGGTCCGCCGCGCCCGGACCCAGCCCGACGCCGTGAACGGTCCCCGTCATTCGGCGCGGCTCGCCAGTGCGTTGATCGCCGCGACGGTGATCGCGCTGCCGCCGGGACGCCCCTTCACGATGGCGGAAGGAACGGGCTGCGCCTCCCACAGCGCGTCCTTCGACTCCATCGCGCCGACGAAGCCGACGGGACAGCCGATGATCGCGGCCGGGCGCGGGCAGTCGGGGTCTTCGAGCATGGTCAGCAGGTGGAAGAGCGCGGTCGGCGCATTGCCGATCGCGACCAGCGCCCCCGCCAGATGCGGCCGCCACAGCTCCAGCGCGGCGGCCGAACGGGTCGTGCCCATCTCCTTCGCCAGCACGGGCACGGCGGGATCGCGCAACGTACAGATCACCGGATTGTCGGCGGGCAGACGCGCGCGCGTGACGCCTTCGCTGACCATATGCGCATCGCACAGGATCGCGGCACCGTTCGCCAGCGCCTGCCGGCCTGCGACCGCAAAGCCGGGCGAGAAATGGATTGACGGTGCGAGTTCGACCAGCCCGGCGGCATGGATCATGCGCACCGCGACCGGCTCTTCCTCCTTATCGAAGCGGGCCAGTTCCGCCTCGGCGCGGATGATGGCGAAGGACTGGCGATAGATCGCCGCGCCATCGGTTTCGTACGTGTAGGGCATCAACAGGCTCCGAGAAGCGCGACCGCCCGCTCGGGCGTCAATCCGGTGTGAAGGGGCGTGGCCCCGGCGCGGGCGTTGCAGGCCAGATCGAAAGCCCCCTCCCGCCCGGTCAGCACCCAGTCCGCCGCCCGTGCCCGTGCGCAGCCCTTCGCGCAACCCGAGACGTGCAGATGACCGTCGATCAGCGGCGCGAGACGGGTGGCGAGATCGCGGGTCTCGACGCTCGCCTGCGGACAGGCGGGCGCGCCGACACAGGCATCGACATGCAGGATCGGGCTGTCGGCCAGCAGCATCCCGGCGACCGGGGCCGGTGCGATAGACTCTGCGATGAGCAACCGCCACGGGGTCAGGCGGACCGCGCAACCATGGCGGCGGACGAACGCCGCCAGCGATTCGGCATCGATCCGGCCGAAGGGCAGACCATAGGCCGCGCCGACCGGATGCCCGCCGGGCTGCATCGGCGCGCCCGATGCAGGTACGGCGTCGCCTTCGGCCCATTCGGGCAGGGTCGCCTTGTGACGCACCATCCGCCCGGCAATGCGACCATCGCTATCGGCGAACCAGTGCGCCAGCCGGATCAGGGCGTCGACGGCATTCGAGCGGGTGACGGTCACACCGCCCGCCCGCCCATCGGCGCGCGCCATAAGCTCACCCGTGGTGGCCCGCTCGATACGGAAATCCCCGGGTGCGTCGGCCAGCATCGGCGCAGCCCCCGCATCGACCACGAAACCGACCTTGCCCGGCAGCTCGGGCAGTTCGGCCAGCCGCGCCCGCAATTCGCTGGCGATGGCATGGGTATCGTCGCCCTCACGCCAATCCGGGCTGACGAGGATCGCGCCCCGCCCCTCCGTCACCGGATCGGGATCGACCAGCCCCAGCCCCTGCAATTCTTCCAGCAGCGCGGGCCAACCCGCCTCGGTCACGCCGCGCAGTTGCAAATTCGCGCGCGCGGTCAGGTCGATCTGGCCATTGCCGTGCCGCAGGGCGGCCTCGCACAGCCCCTCCACCTGTGCCGCCGTCAGACGCGCCAGCGGCGGGCGGACGCGGACCAGCCACCCGTCGCCCGCCATCATCGGCCGGAACGCATCGGGACACCAGCCCTTGACGACAAAGCCGCTCATGCCGCGCCGTCCAGCATAGCGAGCACGGAATTGCGCCGCGTCCGCCACAGCCCGGCCTTATGAAGGGCCGCGAACCGCGCCTCCATCGCCGCCAGCGCCGCCGGGTTCGCCTGCGCCATGAAGTCGCGCACCGCGTCCCGAGCCAGCGTCGCATCCCAATACAGGTCGATCAACGCGGCGGGCACCGCGTCCGCCAGATGCGCGAAGCTGCCCAGATGGTCGAGCGTCGCGGCGATCTCCGCCGCACCGCGAAAGCCATGCGCCATCATGCCAGCCACCCAGCGCGGGTTGGCGGCGCGGGCATGGACGGTGCGGGCGATCTCCTCGGCCAGCGTCCGCGCCTTGGGGCTGGCCGGATCGCGTGTGTCGAGATGATAGAGCGCCGCCGCTCCTTCCCCCAACGCCGCCCGCGCCGCCGCGAAACCCGCCTGATGCGCGGCATAGTCGGCGGCGAGCAGCAGATCGCTTTCGGGCAGGTCGTGGAGGTGGACAAAGGCCTGCGCCCCCGCCACCCGCGCGGCGATCCCGTCCGCATCGCGCCGGTCGCCATCGTCGAGCGCCGTGGCGGAGGCGGCGAGCCAGCTCTGCCCCGCCTCGATCCGCGCCGCCTCGTCATAGCCCGCATTGGGGTCCAGCCCGATGCCGTAGCGACCCGGCGCGGGGCCATAGACGCGCGGAGCCGCCTGCCCGACATAGGGGTTCCACGCCGCCGCTTCGTCGCGTGCCCCAAGCGCGCGCACCGCCTGCCCGAACAGCGCGACCAGATGCGGAAAGGCATCGCGGAACAGCCCCGACACGCGCAGCGTCACATCGACGCGCGGCCGGTCGAAGCGCATCAGCGGCATCACCTCGAACCCCGTCACCCGTTCGGAGCGATGGTCCCACACCGGCTCGACCCCGATCAGGTGCAGCGCCATGGCGAATTCCTCGCCCGCCGTGCGCATCGTCGCCGAGCCCCAGAGATCGACGATCAGAGTGCGAAGGTAATCACCCTCCTCCTGCATGTGGCGGCGGAGCAGTTCCTCGGCGAGCTTCACGCCCTGCGCTTGCGCGGCCCGGCTCGGCACCGCGCGCGGGTCGATGGCGTAGAGGTTGCGCCCCGTGGGCAGCACATCGGCACGGCCGCGATAGGGCGACCCCGAAGGCCCCGCCGGAACGCGCTTCCCGGCCAGACCCGCGAGCAGCCCGGCCCGCTCCGCCGCGCCCTGTTCACCGCGCCCGAAGATATGGAGGCCTTCGCCGAACTGGCTGTCCTTCACATCGCACACGAATGCGTCGATCCGGGTGAGCGGATCCTCCGCCCCCGCCAGCCCCAAGGTCTCGCCAAGGCCGACGCTGTCCGCCTCCTCGGCGATGCTGGCGCGCAGCCGGTCGCGCCGGGCGGGGTCGAGGCCATCGGCATTGGCATATTCGTCGAGCAGCGCCTCCAGCCGCCCCAGCCCCGCGCCGGTCTGCGCCTGCACCAGCGCCGGAGGGACATGGCCGATCGTCACCGCGCCGATGCGTCTTTTGGCCTGTGCCGCCTCGCCCGGATCGTTGACGATGAAGGGATAGAGGACCGGCCAGTCGCGGGTCAGCGCCTCGGGCCAACAGGCGTCGGACAGCGCGACCGCCTTGCCGGGCAGCCACTCCAGCGTGCCATGCGCGCCGACATGGACCAGCGCGTCGATCCCCTGCGCGCGGAGCCAGAGATAGAAGGCGACATAGGAATGGCGCGGGCAGCGCGAGAGGTCGTGATACTCCTCGGCCCGCCCGTCCCGCCGCCCGCGTTCGGGCTGGAGCGCGACGATCGCCTTGCCGAGCGTCAGCGCAGGGAAATGGAACGCGTCACCCTCGACCAGCGGGTCGTCCTCGACCGCGCCCCAGCTTTCCAGCAGGTCGGCGCGCAAGGGTTCTGGCAAGGTGGCGAGCGCCTCGCCATAGGCCGCGACGGGCCAAGTCACGCGATTCTCAAGCAGCGTCTGGGGCAAGTCGGACGGACACGCCACATCATAACCGGCCTCGCCCAGATCGCCGAGGATCGCCGCCGTCGAGGCGAAGCCGTCCAGCCCGACCGCATGCGCCGCCTGCCAGTTCTTGCCCGGATAGGTGGACAGCAGGATCGCCAGCCGCCGCTCGGCCACCGGGGTCGCCGCCAGCCTTGCCCAGCCTGCCACCTTGTCCGCCACCGCCGCGATGCGGGCGGGTTCGGCGCGGTGCAGGCGCAGGGCGATGTCGAAATCGGGATCGCGTGTCCCCGGTTGCTTGAAGCTGACCACGCCCGCGAACAGGCGGCCGTCGATCTCGGGCAGGACGACATGCATGGCCAAGTCGGCGGGCGACAGGCCGCGCGCCGACCCCGCCCAGCCCTCGCGATCGCTGGTGGCGAGCGCGACCTGAAACACCGGCACGCCCGCGCCGTCGAGCGGGGTGGTGTCGTCCTCCCCGCGTGCGGAGAAGGCGGTGGCGTTGACGATCGCGGCGGGGGCGAGGGCCGCGACCCAGCGCGCAATCCACGGGCCTGCACCCTCGGCTTTCAGCGAGGGGACGAACAGGGCGATGGGGTCGAAGCCGCGTTCGCTCAGCGCGGCGTGGAGGGCGGCGATCGGCTCCAGGTCGGCGGCGGCGAGATAGGCGCGGTAGAAGGTTATCAGGATGCGGGGGCGGGTTGCGATCAACAGGGCGGCGGCGGGGCACGACGGACCCGCCGGGGACCAGCCTCCGACGAGTGCCACTTGGGGAGAGGGCCCTCCCCCATCCCAGTTGTGGGTGAACAATGCCCCGCATTGTTCAGGCCATGCCGGGGGCATGGCCGACCCACAACTCGCCTGCGGGAGGGGCGTGCTTGTGGTAAGCGCTGGCTTGAAAAGCCCCTCTCCCGGCAGGGGGAGGGGTTGGGGAGGGGCAAGAGCCACAGACGGCAACGCCGCGATTTCGCCCAAAGCCATCGCCACCGCATCGGCCCCACCCGCGTCGCACAGCGCCCCCAACCGCCGCACCACCGCCTCGTCGACGGTGGACGCCGCCATCAACCGACGATCCTCGCGCCCGTCCGCCGCCAGTACGACAAGCGCGATTCCCCGCTCGCGCGCCAGCCGCTCGACCTCGCGCAGACCGTATTCCCAGTACCCCGCCCCGCCGATCAGCCGGATCAGGATCGCCTTTGCGTGAACCAGGGTCTGCTCGACATAGGTGTCGACCGACAGCGGGTGGACCAACGCCGCCAGATTGGCGAGCCGCAGCGACCAGGGGAATCCCCCCGCCCGCCAGCCCGCCGCAAAGGCGCTCAGGTCGCTGTCGGAGAAGGACAGCACGACCACGTCACCGGGGCGCTGCCCCAGATCCTGCGGAACCGCCTGTTCCTCCAGCCCATGGCTCTCGCGAAAGACGAGATGCACTGGTCTTAGCCCTTCAGTACGGCCTCGATCGCAGGCCGGTCGATCCGGTCATGCTCGGCAATGACGACCAGCTGGGTGCCGCGCGGCTCGCCCGCGCCCCAGGGACGGTCGTAGCTAGTGCGCACCCGGCGACCGACCGCCTGGACGAGCAGCCGCATCGGCTTGCCCGCGACGGCGGCATAACCCTTCACGCGCAGGATATCCTGCTGCTCGGCCAGCGTCACGATCCGGGCGGCGATCGTCTCGGGGCTGTCCACCTCGCCCAGCATCACCGAGATGCTGTCGAAATCGTCATGCTCGTGATCGTCCGCGCCGTCATGGTGCGAGGGGCGCGCGGCGATGTCGTCCTCGGCGGCGGCCTCCAGACCCAGCACGATCTCGGCCGAGACGATGCCGTCGACCGCCTCGACCATGGGGAGCGGGCGCGGGGCCTCGGTGGCGATGATGGCGCGCGCCTTGGCGACGCCTTCCGGCCCGGCGAGGTCCGCCTTGGTCAGCAGGACGATATCGGCGCAGGCCAGCTGGTCCTCGAACACCTCCGACAGTGGCGTTTCATGGTCGAGGCTGGGATCGGCGGCGCGCTGGGCCTCGACCGCGTCGAGATCGGGGGCGAAGCGACCCGCCGCGACGGCCTCCGCATCGGCCAGCGCCACCACGCCGTCGACGGTGATGCGCGAGCGGATGGCGGGCCAGTCGAACGCCTTCAGCAGCGGCTTGGGCAGCGCGAGCCCCGACGTCTCGATCAGGATGTGATCGGGGCGCGGCTCCATCGCCAGCAGCTTTTCGACCGTGGGGATGAAGTCGTCGGCGACCGTGCAGCAGATGCAGCCATTGGCCAGCTCGACGATATTCTCCGCCGGGCAGTCGGGGATGGCGCAGGATTGCAGGATATCGCCATCGACGCCCAGCGTGCCGAACTCATTGACGACCACCGCCAGGCGACGCCCCCCGGCGTTGCGGATCAGGTGGCTGATGAGCGTGGTCTTGCCCGCGCCCAGAAAGCCGGTGACGATGGTGACGGGGACCTTGGACAGGTCACGCATGATATTTCTCCAACGCGCCGGACGAGCGAAAGCGAGACGGGGCGGATCGCCGGAGCGGTGACGGACGGGCGCGAAGTTGCGTCCGCCCCGCTGATCGGCGACCGATGCGGCCCCGGCCGCATGGCTTCGTCGCTCCCCGACGGAGAACCGTGCCCCGACCACCCCCTGGGTCCAGGCAAGAGCGACCATGACGCCGGCAGGTCTCCTGGCTCACGGGTCAAAGCAAAGGGATGCGCCTTCCCGGATCACTCCAGTGGCCGTGCCCTCATGGGAGCACCAGCATCGCTCGCTCGCCGCTTACAGTTGCAGGGACAGCCGGGGATTTGCACCCCATTCCCGTTTGAAGCCCTTGCGGGCACCGGCGCGATCTTCGGGCGCTTTCGCCCCCGATATGCGGCATTTATCCCGCCGCGCCGGGCTTTGCAATTCGCGCCTCCATCGCGGCGAACCCGCGCCAGCGATAGAGGAGGAAACTCGCGCCCCAGCAGACCACGAACAACCCGACAATGGCAAAGCCCAGCACGTTGAAATGCTCGGACAGCGCCGCCGCATAACGGAACGGCCCCGCCGTCCAGCCGAACCGCTCGGCCAGCAACGCGGTCGCCTGGATACCGCCGATCACCAGCGCGACCAGCGCGGAGACCAAGGTGATCGTCATGTTGTAGTAGAGCTTGCGCAGCGGGTGCATGAACGCCCATTCATAGGCACCCAGCATCACCAGCCCATCGGCGGTGTCGATCAGCGCCATGCCGACCGCGAACAGGACGGGGAACACCAGGATCGTCGCCAGCGACACGCCGTCCGCCGCGTGCGACCCCGACAGCCCCAATATCGCGACCTCGGTCGCGGTGTCGAAGCCCAGCCCGAACAGGAAGCCCAGCGGCGCCATGTGCCAGCTGCGCCGGATCAGCCGGAACAGCGGCCGGAACAGGCGGGACAAAGGTCCCTGCCCCGAAAACAGCATATCCGCATCCGCCTCGGCCATCGGCTCGCCGCGCGCGACGCGGCGGAAGCGGGTCCAGACATCGCGCAGGATGATCAGGTTCATGATCGCGATGGCGAACAGGAAGCTGGCCGAGACGATGGTGGCGATCGTCCCGCCGCTCTGCCCGAACGCCTCGAAGTCGGACAGGGTGCTCGCCGCCAGCGCGACCGTGGTCGCCGCGATCAGCACGATGGCGGAATGGCCGATCGCGAACCACAGGCCGACCGCGATGGGCCGCTGGCCGTCCTGCATCAGCTTGCGGGTCACATTGTCGATCGCGGCGATGTGATCGGCATCGACCGCATGGCGCAGGCCCAGGCTATAGGCGAGCAAAGCCGTCCCCAGCATCAGGCTGTTGCCCGCAAAGACGCTCAGCGCCCAGCCCCAGACGGCGATATTGATGACGACCAGCGCCCCCATCAGCAATGTAACACGGCGTTTCAGCGAGGGTCGGATAGGAACTTCGGACATGGGCGGATCACGCTTAAGAGCGCCGTTGCGACTCAGGCCGACCTTCCGCTGTCGCGGTCGTCCCCAGGCTCGAGCGGGCGCACGCCGGGCTGGGTCTCCGATTCGGGTCGGCCATATGGCGTCGCTCGCATGATACAATATATCCTGGCCATGACCATCCCCTGGATCGCGGCAAGAGCGACTCGCATCGGCAGGTCTCCTGGCTTGCGGGTCGAAGCGTCGGCAATGCGGCCTTCCCGGATCGCTCCAGTGGCTGTTCCCTGTTGCAGGAACCGGCATCACGCGCTCACCGCTTACAGTTGCAGGGACAGCTATGGATTTGCACCATATTCCCGTTTGAAGCCCCAAGGGGCACCGATGCGATAGCCCGGCGGCGTGGCTGAAAGCCCCTGCCGGTCGATACGGGGATAGTCTGCGCCGGACGGAGGCGCAAACGGCTTTATCCCGCCGCGCGGCACGCCTAATCGAGGCGCATGGTGGTTTGGAAAGCGATGCGCCGATGGGCTCCGGCGGCGGCGGCCCTGCTCGCGGCCTGTTCGGGTGGCAGTTACCGGCCGGTCAGCGATTATCCCGTACGGATCGGCAAGCCCTATACGGTGCGCGGCGTCACCTATGTTCCGGCCGAGGACACCACCTATGACATGCTGGGCTATGCCAGCTGGTATGGCAACGAATCGGGCAAGCGCACCGCGAACGGCGAACGCTTCCGCCCCGGCTGGGCGACGGCGGCGCACACCACCCTGCCCCTGCCCAGCTATGTCGAGGTGACGGCGCTCGATACCGGTCGGCGGATCATCGTGCGGGTCAACGATCGCGGGCCGTTCGCCGGCTCGTCGCGGATCATCGACCTGTCGCGCGGTGCCGCCGAGCAGCTCGGCCTGCGCGCGGTCGGCAAGGCGGCGGTGCGGGTACGGGTTGTCGAGCCGGACGAAAAGGACCGCGAACGCCTGCGCCACGGCAAGGCCGCGCGCCCCCTGCCGCCGGTATCGGATGCGGTACGGGCGAATCTGTTATCGCAAATTGCGGCCGCGGGGATGGTGGTGCGGTAGAGTGTCGGTTTCCGCCCACTTGCGGACATTGCTGTCATCGGAGCGAACTAGGCCGGATCGCCATTCATTTGTTTCCTCCCCTGGAAGGGGAGGTGGCAGGCCGCAGGCCTGACGGAGGGGTATCCCGGTCTGAGAGGTCGGTTAAACATCGCAAGCGGTGATACCCCTCCACCATGCTGCGCATGGTCCCCCTCCCCTTGCAGGGGAGGAATTGAGGGGGGACTGAATTTCGATCCGGCCTAGTGAGCCAAACCGGCGGAAGGTGACTTGATCGACTAAAATTCGCGCACGTTTCGCTGCCGAGCCTCGCGCTTACCCAACGGGATGGGCAGTAGCTGTGCGAACGAAATCATTTCATCGATTAGGTCCGAAAGCACTTCAGCGGCGGAACCAGTCTCTTGCGCGATATAGCGCACTTCCGACAGGTAATATCGATTTTCGTTGAGACGATTGTTTTGAGCGTCATAGCATTCAAAATGCACGACCTGCTCATGACCAACCTCGTGGATTCTCATCACGCCATGAACGATTAGATGTCTATCGCTTTCAATAAGACCAATTTGTCCGATCACGTTTCGGCACTGGGCGGAGTAGGCTGACAGTGGCCCCGGAGCATCAAGTATGCAACCAAGTTGTTTTAATCGCTTGCTCCATGGGTAGCTCATCTTCTTTGGAAGATGCTGATATTCTGCGCTGTAAAAAGTGCGAATTATCAGGTCCGATATCTTGAACTCAACGATCGCATAATGATGAACGAGCACCCCGCGCCAGAACACAGCTTCCTGATGAGGGTTGTCGAACGAGGGCGGGTCAAAACGTTGGTTCACCGTGCTTTCTTAACCCGACCATCTCTTCCCACACCACCATAGACGAACGATCGCTTTCCACCCAATAGCCACCATTCAGCTCGGGTCGCTTTGGTCCGCCATGAAGCCAAACCTGCCGCGCTTCACTCCACGGTGAAAGCAGAACCCGCCAGAAACGAAAAGAGCGGGCTTTCGCCCGCTCTGTCGTCGTCCACCGATGTCAGTAGATGATTGGTCGGGGCGACAGGATTCGAACCTGCGACCCCCACACCCCCAGTGTGATGCGCTACCAGGCTGCGCTACGCCCCGACCGAGCGGCGGCCTCTAGGCGGGTTTTATCCGGGATGCAAGCCTTGATGTTGCGATAGTCGCGACACCACATCCGCCTCTCCATTGCGCCTGTCCGCCTGCGATGGTAGCGGGCAGGCTATCCGACATGGGGGCTTGTCGATCGTCATCGGTCGGCACGTACCCGTGCCCATTCAGCATAGACGGGTCCGAATGTTCATTCCCTTCACCGCCCCAGTCGCCGTGATGGCAGCCGCCTCCGGCGCCGCCGCATCGAGCGGAGCCGCCTCCTTCCTCAGCCTCGCGCCGCTGCTCCTCGTCTTCGTCGTCTTCTATTTCCTGATGATCCGCCCGCAGCAGCGCCGGATGAAGACGCTGCAGGCGTCGATCGAGGCGGTCAAGAAGGGCGATCAGGTCACCACGGCGGGCGGCATCGTCGGCAAGGTGACCCGGGTCGAGGACCAGCTGGTCGAGGTCGAGATCGCACCCAATGTCCGCGTCCGCGTGGTCAAGGCGACGCTGACCGACGTGATCGACCCCACCGCCAAGCCCGCGAACGACTGACCCCATGCTGGATTTCCCCCGCTGGAAGGTCGCTTCCATCGTCGCGCTGCTGGCGGCCCTGTGCCTGTTGGCGGTCCCGAGCTTCCTGCCTGAGAGCGTCACGAACAGCTGGGGGGCGATCCCGCATCCCCGCGTGAACAAGGGCCTCGATCTGGCGGGCGGCAGCTATCTGCTGCTGGAGGCGGACACGGGCGATCTGGCCAATACCCGGCTGGAGACGATGCGCGATCAGGTCGCCGCCGAAATGCGGCGCGGCAATCCGCGTATCGACATCGGCGATATCTCGGTGCGGGGCGGCCAGCTCAGCTTTATGCTGCGCGATCCCTCGCAGGTCGATGCCGCGCGCGAGCGCCTGCTGGCGATCACCGGCGGCGGGGCGGGCATGACCGGCCAGCGCGAATGGGACATCAACGTCGTCGACACCTCGCGCTTCGTTCTGAAGCCGACCCAGGCGGGCCTGACCCAGGCGGTCGACACCGCGATGAAGACCGCGACCGAGGTCGTCCGGCGGCGTATCGACGCGCTGGGCACCAAGGAACCGACGATCCTTCAGCAGGGCAGCAACCGCATCGTGGTGCAGGTGCCCGGCCTGCAGGATCCGCAACAGCTGAAAGACCTGATCGGCAAGACCGCCAAGCTGGAATTCAAGCTGGTCGACACCACCGCCAACCCGGTCGAGGTGGCCAAGGGCAATGCGCCCGCGGGCAGCCAGGTCCTGCCCTATCCGGGCAATCCGCTGGGCGCGCCGGTGATCGCGGTCAAGCGGCCGGTCATCATCTCGGGCGACCAGCTGATCGACGCGCAGCAGACCTTCGACCAGCAGACCAACGCGCCGCAGGTGGCGATCACCTTCGACGCGCAAGGCGGCCGCAAGTTCGCGCGCATCACGCAGGAAAATACCGGCAAGCCCTTTGCCATCATCCTCGATGGTCAGGTGCTCTCGGCCCCCAACATCAACGAGCCGATCCTGGGCGGTCGCGCCTCGATCAGCGGCAACTTCACCGTCGACACGGCGAACCAGCTGGCGATCTCGCTGCGTTCGGGCAAGCTGCCGATCGACCTGAAGGTCGTCGAGGAACGCACCGTCGGCCCCGATCTAGGCGCCGATTCGATCCGCGCAGGCATCCTGGCTTCGGCGATCGCGGCGGTCGCGGTCATCATCTTCATGACCGTCACCTATGGCCGGTTCGGCATCTATGCGAACATCGCGGTCGTCATCAACGTGCTGGTCATCCTGGCCGTCATGGCGATGCTGAACGCGACGCTGACCCTGCCGGGTATCGCGGGCTTCATTCTGACCATCGGCACCGCGGTCGACGCCAACGTGCTGATCAACGAGCGTATTCGCGAAGAGCGACGACGCGGGCGCAACGTCGTCCAGGCGGTCGAGCTGGGGTATAAGGAAGCCAGCCGCACCATCTTCGAGGCGAACGTGACCCATGCGATCTCGGGCGTCATCATGCTCGTGCTCGGCTCGGGGCCTGTGAAGGGCTTCGCGGTCGTGCTGCTGATCGGCATCGTGACCAGCGTGTTCACCGCCGTTACCTTCACGCGGATGCTCGTGGCGCTGTGGTTGCGCCGCGAGAAGCCCAAGACCATCAATATTTGAGGCAGGAGAACAGATCATGCGCCTCCTGAAACTCGTCCCCGACAACACGAACATCGATTTCGTCCGCCTGCGCGGCTGGGCGTTCGGGCTAACGCTCGCGCTCACCCTGCTGGCGGTCGGCGTGACGTTCGCCAAGGGCCTCAATCTGGGCGTCGACTTCGTCGGCGGCCTGATGATCGAGGAGAAGTTCCCCACCCCGCCTTCGGCCGACCGGGTCCGCTCGGTGATCGACGGGCTGGGCGTGGGTGAAGCCAATATCCAGGCGGTCGGCGACGGCCGCACGGTCAGCATCCGCCTGCCGGTGCCCAAGTCCAATGACGAAGGCGCGACCAACGCCGTCGTCCGCAAGGTGGAAGCCGCGCTAGGCCAGCAATTTCCCGGCGCGACGTTCAGCCGTTACGACACGGTGTCGGGCAAGGTGTCGGGCGAACTGATCAAGCACGGCGTGCTGGCGGTCGTTCTGGCGATCCTGGGCATCGGCCTGTTCGCCATCTTCCGCTTCGAATGGCAGTTCGGCGTGTCGACCATCGTCGCCATCGTCCACGACCTTCTCGTCACGCTGGGCTTCTTCGCGATCACCCAGTTCGAGCTGGACCTGACGATCATCGCGGCGTTCCTGACCATCATCGGCTATTCGATCAACGACAAGATCGTCATCGACGACCGCATCCGCGAGAATATGCGCCGCTATCGCAAGATGGACATGCGCGAGATCATCAACCTGTCGGTGAACGAGACGCTGCCGCGCACGGTCATGACCTCGGTCACGATCCTGCTGGCGCTGATCGCGCTGCTGCTGCTGGGTGGCCATGTGCTGCGCGGCTTCACCGCGGCGATGATCCTGGGCATCGTGGTCGGCACCTATTCGTCGATCTACGTCTCGTCCTCGCTGCTCATCACGCTGGGCCTGCGCGCCGAGCCGAACCGTGAGAAGCCCGGCACCACCGACAAGCGCAAGGTGGCCGACGCCGAGCGCATCACCCCGCGCGAGAGCTGAGCGCCCGCGTGAGCGATTCGATCCGCATCACGCGCGATCCGACCGCGCCCGGCCCGATCGTCCGTGGCTTTGCCGCCACGGGCTTTCGGGTGGGCGAGATCGCCTATCCCGCGCTGCTCCTCTCGCCCGACTGGCACGAGCCGTGGAGCCCGCCGCCCTTCGCGGCGCTGGCTCCCGAATCGGTCGCGGCGCTGGTCGACGAAGCGCCGGAGTTTCTCTTGCTCGGCACCGGCGCAAATCTGCGCCGGGCGCCCGCCGCTTTCGTCGCGGCACTGGAGGCACGCGGGCTGGGCGTCGAGGTGATGGACAGCCGCGCCGCCGCCCGCGCCTGGGGCGTGCTGCGCAGCGAAGGCCGCAAGATCTGCGCGGCGTTGTACCCGCTCGACGACGCCTGAATCTCATTATCCTCCCCGGCACGGGGAGGTGGCAGGCCGAAGGCCTGACGGAGGGGGGCTTCCACGCAGGTCATAGCTGGCCGAAAGCCCCCTCCACCATCCTGCGGATGGTCCCCCTCCCCGTACCGGGGAGGATATTTTCCTACCGCCCCCGCGCGACCAGTTCGGCCAGATGCGAGTGCAGCGCCGCCGCATTGGCGGGCCAGGTGAAGTCCCGCACCGCCGCGCGCACCGCCCAGGGGTCCGCCGCCTGATCCAGAACATCACGGATCGCGGCGGCGAACTCGCCCGGATCGGCCTGGGCGATCCGCCCCGCCACCCGGCTCGTCACGACATCCCCCGCCC
>NZ_MQUI01000055.1:0-21176 GCF_001970915.1 Sphingomonas sp. Sph1(2015) | reverse complement strand
CCCGTCTTCGGGCTGGCGGCCGCCCTCGGGGGGGTGGCGGTCGCGCGCGCTGATCGCGCTGCTCGTCATCGGCGGCATCGCGGCGGTGCTGGCGGCGTGGCGCCTGCCGCCCTTTTCCAGCGATCTCCAGTCGACCGACAACGCCTATGTCCGCGGCCGGACGACGGTGATCGCGCCGCAGGTCAGCGGCTATGTCACCGCCGTGCTGGTCAAGGATTTCGAGACGGTGCGCGCCGGGCAGCCGCTGGTGAAGATCGACGACCGCATCTATCGCCAGCGCGTCGACCAGGCGACGGCGCAGGTCAACGCCCAGGCGGCGACGCTCGCCAACAGCCGCCAGGCCCAGGCGTCGCGCACCGCCAGCCTCGCCGCACAGGACGCCGCCGTCGCCAATGCCGAGGCGCAGCTGATGCGTGCGCAGGCGGACATGGCGCGGGTCAACGATCTCGTCACCGATGGCTCGGTCAGTTTACGCGAACGCGACCAGACGCTCGCCGCGCTCCGCCAGGCCCAGGCGCAGCTGCGTCAGGCCAAGGCCGCACGCGCCATCGCGCAACAGGATGTCCGCACCGTCGTGGTCGGGCGCGGCGGCCAGCAGGCGGGCGTGTCGGGGGCGGAGGCCGCGCGGCGGCTGGCGCAGATCGATCTCGCCAACACCATCGTCCGCGCGCCCGAAGATGGCCGCCTGTCCGAAGTCGGCGTGCGGCTGGGCCAATATGTGACGGCGGGATCGCAGCTGATGTTCCTGGTGCCGCCCGAAACCTGGGTCATCGCCAATTTCAAGGAAGCGCAGACCGCGCGCATGGCGGTGGGACAACCCGCCAGCTTCACCGTCGACGGCCTGAGCAATGCCCGGCTGAAGGGCCATGTCGAGCGGATTTCGCCCGCCGCCGGGTCCGAATTCGCGGTGCTGAAGTCCGACAACGCCACCGGCAACTTCACCAAGGTGCCGCAGCGTATCGCGGTGCGCATCCGGGTCGATCCGGGCCAGCCCCTGGCGGCGCGCCTGCGCCCCGGCATGTCGGTACAGGCCAGCGTCGACACGGCAGGCGGACCGAAGGTGCGATGAGACACGCCGCCCTCCCCCTTGCCGCCGTGCTGCTGCTCGCCGGGTGCATCGGCCCGCGTCCAGCCGCCCCCACGGCCAGTGCCGTCGTGCCGCCGCCCGCCTGGCGCACCGCGCTGGGACCGGGCAGCCCGATCGCGGCCGATTGGTGGCAGGCGTTCGGAGACCCGCAACTGACCGCGCTCGTCACCCGTGCGCTCGCCGACAATCCCGATCTGGGCAGCGCGGCGGCGCGGATCGAGGAGGCGCGCGCGCAGGAGCGGCTGGCGCGTGCGCAGCGGTCCCCCAACGTCACGGCGGGCCTGCCGCTGTCCGAGGGGCGCACCGTCAGCGCCTTCGGCACCGGGCTGGACCAGTTCGGCGCGCAGCCGCTGGTGCAGGCGAGTTACGACTTCGATCTGTTTGGACGGCTGCGCAATGCCCAGGCGGCGGCGCGTGCGCAGCTGCTGGCGACCGAGGCGGCGCGCGACACCGTGCGGCTGGCGCTGGCCGCCGGGGTGGCGAGCGGATATGTCACCCTGCGCGCACTCGACCACCGGCTGCATATCGCCGAGGAGACGCTGGCCGCGCGCGCCGACGCGCTGCGCATCGCCCGGCGGCGGGCGACGACGGGCTACACCTCCAACCTCGAACTGCGGCAGGCCGAGGGCGAATATCGCGCGACCGAGCAACTGGTCGCCGCCGCCCGGCTGGCGGTGACGCGGCAGGAAAACGCGCTCAGCGTGTTGATCGGCGGCGCGCCCGGCCCGATCCCGCGCGGCCTGCCGATCGACCGGCTGATCCGCCCCACCATCCCCGACGGCCTGCCCGCCGACCTGCTGCGCCGCCGCCCCGACCTGTTCCAGGCCGAACAGGCGCTGGTCGCCGCCGACCGCTCGCTCGACAGCGCCCGCGCGGCAATGCTGCCCAGCCTGGGGCTGACCGGGTCGGCGGGCGTGGCTTTTTCCAATGCGCTGAACAATCCGATAACCCTCTTCTCGATCGGCGGCAGCGTGCTGGCCCCGATCTTCGACGCAGGGCGGTTGCGGGCGCAGGCCGATGCCAGCGCGGCGCGGCGCGACCAGGCCGCCTTCGCCTATCGCAAGACCGCGCTGACCGCGTTTCGCGAGGTGGACGACAGCCTCGCCTCCGTCCGCCGCTCTGGCGAGCAGGCGGTGGCGCTGGCCGGGCAGCGTGCGGCGCAGGCCGATGCCCTGCGCATCGCCTCCAATCGCTACCGCGCGGGCTATTCCTCCTATCTCGAACAGCTGGATGCGCAGCGCGGGCTGCTGACCGCCGAACTGGCGCTGGCCGAGGCGCAGGCCAACCAGCTGACCGCCTATATCACGCTGTATCAGGCGATGGGGGGCGGCTGGTCGCCGCAGGCGATCGAGGCGACGGCGCGATAGATCGCGAATTCGGGGAGGATCGCCGCAATCGCTTTCATTGTCCGTAACGGTCGATGGAACGGGAGGGCGGGGTTGCGCGCTGACGCCCCCGAACCGACACTGCCAACCGAATTTGCAACGGGAGATCCGATATGGGCGTGAATGTGATCTACAAGACCAAGGCGACGGCGACCGGCGGTCGCGACGGCGCGGCGCGGTCGGAAGACGGCTCGGTCGACGTCAAGCTGGTCGTGCCCAAGGAAATGGGCGGTCCGGGTGGCGAGGGCGCCAACCCGGAAAAGCTGTTCGCGGCAGGTTATTCGGCCTGTTTCCTGGGCGCGATGAAGGCGGTGTCGGGCAAGGAAGGCGTGAAGGTGCCGCAGGACGCGACCGTCACCGCCGAGGTCGGCTTCGGCCCGCGTGAGGAAGGCGGCTATGGCATCACCGTCGACCTGTTGGTCAACCTGCCCGGAGTCGACCGTGCCGAGGGCGAAAAGCTGATGCATGCCGCGCATGAGGTCTGCCCCTATTCCAACGCGACCCGCAACAACGTGGATGTCGGCCTGACGCTCGCCTGAGTCGTCCCGCTTCGCGCAATCCGAGGCCCTTCGTCCCCAGCGGCGGAGGGCCTTGCCGTTTTCCAAGGACCCCATGATGACCACCCGCCCCGCCGGAACCGAGAGCTTCACGCTCAACCAGACGATGCTGCGCATCCGCGACCCCAAGCCGTCGCTCGCCTTTTACCAGGACGTGCTGGGCATGACCCTGCTCCAGCAGCTGGATTTCGAGGAGATGCAATTTTCGCTCTACTTCCTCGCCTATCTGAAACCGGACGAGACGATTCCCGAGGACCCCGCCGAGCGGGCACGTTTCATCTTCAACCGGGAAACGACATTGGAGCTGACCCATAATTGGGGCACAGAGTCCGACCCGGCATTCAAGGGCTATCACGACGGCAACGGCGATCCACGCGGGTTTGGTCATATCGGCATCAGTGTCGACGATGTCGCCGCCGCCTGTGAGCGTTTCGAGTCCCTGGGCGTGACTTTCAAGAAGCGGCCCCAGGACGGCAAGATGAAGGACATCGCCTTCATCACCGACCCGGATGGCTATTGGATCGAAATATTGTCCGCTCACGGCATGACGCAAAGTTTGGCCAGCATCACCTAAATCTCTTTTTCCTCCGGCGTTTGGACCAAATTGAAACGGGTTTTTTACCGTTTCTGCCCAATATGGTCACACACGCCGGAGGGCTTGGCGACTGCCGGCAGCCTCCGTCGAACCGTGCGAGTGCTCCCGCTCGCGGACGGTTTTTTGGAGGGTATGCTGTTATGTTGTCCTGGTTTGCCAAGACGGCACCGATTCGACTCAAATTCGACGTGCTGACCGTCCTTTTCGGGGCGATCACCGCAGTCGGCCTGATGACGACGATCGCCGCCCAAGGCAGTCTTTCCCTGTCCCTGCCGGTCCTGTTCGCCGCTGGCGCGTTGATCCTGTCGTTGGTCGCGATGCGGGCGGCGCGCAAGCTGATCTGCGATCCCTATGTCGGCAGCGTCGTCGCCATGGAGCATCTGGCCGCCGGCGACATCGATCGCGAGATACACTATGATGATTATCGCGACTGCATCGGCCGCATGGCCCGCGCGATGCACGTCTTCCGCCGCAACGCCGCCGAAGTGAAGAAGGCGGGCGAGGCGCAGCAGATCGTCGTCGCCTCGCTCGGCAAAGGGCTGGGCGAGCTGGCCGGGGGCAATCTGACCGAGACGATCCCCACGCCCTTCCCGGCCGAATATGAAAAGCTGCGCCACGACTTCAACCGCGCGATGGAGTCGATGGGTCGTGCGATGGGCGCCGTGACGACCGCCACCCACGGTATCAATGCGGGCGCCAGCGATATCCGCCAGGCCTCGGACGACCTGTCGCAGCGCACCGAGCAGCAGGCCGCCAGCCTGGAGGAAACCGCCGCCGCGATGGACGAGATCACCTCGACCGTCCGCCAGACCGCCGAGGGGGCCAATCGCGCCAATCGCGCCGTCGCCGATGCCCGGATCGAGGCGCAGCAATCGGGGGAGATCGTCCGCCGCGCGGTCGACGCCATGGCCGGGATCGAGCGCACATCGAGCGAGATTTCCGAGATCATCAGCGTCATCGACGGCATCGCCTTCCAGACCAACCTGCTCGCGCTGAACGCCGGTGTCGAGGCGGCACGTGCCGGTGACGCGGGCAAGGGCTTTGCGGTCGTCGCCTCCGAAGTCCGCGCGCTCGCCCAGCGGTCGGCCGACGCCGCCAAGGACGTGAAGTCGCGAATCCTGGCCAGCTCCGAACAGGTCGAATCGGGCGTCAGCCTGGTCAGCGAAACCGGCAAGGCACTGGAGCGGATCATCCACCAGATCGCCGAGATCAGCACGCTGGTCGAAAACATCGCCAGCTCGGCCGAGAAGCAGGCGGTCGGGCTGCAGGAGGTCAACACCGCTGTCTCCGCGATGGACGGCGTAACGCAACAGAATGCCGCGATGGTCGAACAGGCCACCGCCGCCGCGCGCTCGCTGGCGGTCGAGGCCGATGGCCTGGCGCGCGAAATCTCGCGCTTCCGCATCGATAACCAGCCCGGCCATTTCCCCGCCCCCGTCCAGCCGGTCCATCAGTTGCAGCAGCGCGTGGCCGCCGCCGGCCGTCGAATCGCGCAAGCCGCGCGTCCTGGCGCCGCCCCGGCCCCGACTCAGGCCCAGCCCGCGTCGATGGGCAATGCCGCACTGGCGGTCAGCGACGACGACTGGACCGAATTCTGATCGGCTCGCCCCCGGCCTGCGCAGGCGGCCCGGCCGGGGGCAAAGCGTAAAATTCGGTCAACCCACGCTTTCTTAACGACCTTCACGCCATGCTGCCCCCGAAACCCGCGACTGGAGTCTCGCCGTGACCGCTCTGTCCCTTGCCCCCGTGCTCGACACCGCCGCCGCCGTTCCGCTGCGCCAGGCGCTGCTCGACCTGATCGCGTCGGGCGACCCGATCACGCTCGACGGGTCGCAGGTGTCGCAGGCGGGCCAGGCCTGCCTCCAGGTGCTGGCCAGCGCCCAGGCGATGGCCGCGTCGATCCCGACCGATTTCGAACTGAACAGCCCATCCGAGCCGCTGGCTTCGATGATCGCGCTGGCGGGGCTCGACAGCCTCGTCGCCGCCGCCTGAAAGGCCTGACCCGATGAACCTCGACGAGATTCAGCAGATTTTCTTCCAGGAATGCGAGGAAGGTCTCGGCGCGCTGGAAACCGCCTTTGCCGACCTGAAGCGCGACCGGCATGATGACGAGACGATCAACACCGTCTTCCGCTCGGTCCACTCGATCAAGGGCGGCGCGGGCGCGTTCGGGCATGAGCGGCTCCAGCATTTCTCGCATCATTACGAGACCCTGCTGGACCTGATTCGCAACGGCACGCTGCCGCTGAGCGAACCGTTGATCGACCTGATCGTCGCGGCGTTCGACACGCTGGCCGACCATGTCGCCGCCGCACGCGGCGAGGGCGGGATGCCCGCCGACCAGGCGATGCTCGACCGGCTGGACGCTGCCGCCAAGGGCGAGATCGGTGGCGCGGCGGCTGTCGCCGAGCCGGAACCCGTCGCCGATATCGCGTTCGCCGTCCCGACCTCCGATGTCGCCGCCGCCGCGCTCGATGATTTCGACGCGCTGTTCGCGATGCTCGAGGATCCGGCCCCCGCCGCCGAGCCCGCGGGTCCGGCCGAATGGGTCGTCTCGGTCCATCCCGGCCCGCGTGCCTTCGACCATGGGGCCGAGCCGATGCTGGCGCTGCGCGAATTGTCGCGCATGGGCGGCCGGACGCTGGCGGCCGACCTGTCCGAGCTGCCGCAGCTCGACGGGCTGGATGCCGAGCGGGCCTATATCGGCGTGACCATGGCGCTGCCCGGCACGCTGGACGAGGACGATATCCGCGCGGTCTTCGACTTTGCCGACCCGCAATGCCGCCTGACCGTCACGCGCGCCGATGCCGCGATGGTCATCGCCGAGCCCGAGATCGTGGTCGAACCGGCCATCGCCGAACCGATCGCCGATGTGATCCCGCTGCCGGTCGCGGCCCCTGCTCCCGTGGCGTCGGTCGCCGTACCCGCACCCACGCCGGTCGCCGCCGCGCCCGTTCCGGTGGCGGCCCCCGCCCCCGCTCCGGCGGCTCCCCCCGCACCGGTCGTCTCGGTGGTCGAGGCGGCGAGCAGCCCACGGGTCGCCGCCGCCGCCGCCCAGACGATCCGCGTCGACCTCGACAAGCTGGACCGGCTGGTCAACCTGGTCGGCGAGCTGGTCATCACCCAGGCGATGCTGGCGCAGCGCCTGTCGGAAAACGAGATGGGCTCGATCCCCGAGCTGTCCGACCTCGACCACCTGACGCGCGAGCTTCAGGATTCGACGATGGCGATCCGCGCCCAGCCGATGAAGACCGTCTTCAGCCGCGTGCCGCGCATCATCCGCGAGCTGGAGGTCGAGACCGGCAAGCGGGTCCGCCTGGAGGTCGAGGGCGAGATGACCGAGGTCGACAAGACCGTGGTCGAGCGCATCGGCGAGCCGCTGACCCATCTGATCCGCAACGCCGTCGACCATGGCCTGGAAACCCCGGCCGATCGCAAGGCGGCGGGCAAGGATGGCGAGGGCGTCGTCACCCTGTCGGCGGCGCACCAGTCGGGCCGCATCGTCATCACCGTCGCCGATGACGGACGCGGCATCGACCGCGCGCGCGTCAAGGCCAAGGCGATCGAGCGCGGCATCATCGCCCCCGATGCGCAGCTGTCCGAGGAAGAGATCGACAATCTGATCTTCGCCCCCGGCTTCTCGACCGCCGCCGTCGTCTCCAACATCTCGGGTCGCGGCGTCGGCATGGACGTGGTGCGCAAGAACATCCAGGCGCTGGGCGGCCGTATCGGCATCCAGTCCGAACTGGGCAAGGGGTCGAGCTTCTCGCTCAGCCTGCCGCTGACGCTGGCCGTACTCGACGGCATGATCGTCACGGTCGGCGACCAGACCTTCGTCATCCCGCTGACCCATATCGTCGAAAGCCTGCGTCCGGGCATCGACGAGGTGCATGTCGTGGGCGGCCAGTCGCCGCTGCTCGACGTGCGCGGCACCTATGTCCCCGTCCACCGCGTCGGCGAACAGCTGGGCGTCACCGGCGCGATCGCCAAGCCGGAAAACGCCGTGCTGATCGTCGTCGAAAGCGACCAGGGCCAGGCGGTGCTGATGGTCGATTCGATCCAGGACCAGCGCCAGGTCGTCGTGAAGAGCCTGGAGGCCAATTACCGCGCCATCCACGGGCTGGCCGGTGCGACCATCCTGGGCGACGGCCGGGTCGCGCTGATCCTCGACGTCGATGCGCTGATCGGCCGCTGGCGCCGTGACGGGCGCGGGCCGAGCGCCTTCCTCGAGGACATGGCCGCGTGAACGCGATCGCCGCCCTGGCATCGCGCGAACCGCAGCGGGAGATGGAGTTCGCCTTTTCGGCGTCCGACCACCGCGCGATCGCCGACATCATCTACGCCGAGTCGGGCATCCTGCTGCCCGAGAGCAAGGCGAAGCTGATCTATGGGCGGCTGGCCCGGCGCCTGCGCGCCTGCGGGTTGAGCAACTTTCCCGATTATCTGGCGCTGATCGCCAGCGATCCGGCCGAGCGTGCCCGCGCAGTCGACTCGCTGACCACCAACCACACCTCCTTCTTCCGTGAAAATCATCATTTCGAACATTTCCGCGACCAGCTCTGGCCCGGCTTTGCGCAGCGTCTGGCGAGCGGCGGGCGGGTGCGGGTCTGGTCGGCGGCCTGTTCCAGCGGCGAGGAACCCTATTCGCTGCTGATGACCATCGCGGGCCAGGACGTCCGCGCCGCCGAGAAGCTGGCGACCCAGGATTTCCGCGTGCTGGCGACCGACCTGTCGCCCAGCGTGATCGCGACCGCGCGTGCGGGCCGCTATCCGCTGGACACCACCCGCGCCATGCCCGCCGCGATGCGATCGACCTGGTGTCGCCGCGTCGGTGACATGGACGAACTGCTCCCCGCGCTGCGCAACCCGATTGCGTTTCGTGAACTCAACCTGCTGCGTAACTGGCCGATGCGGCGGCCCTTCGACGTCATCTTCTGCCGCAACGTCATGATCTACTTCGACGACCCGACCAAGGCCCAATTGCTCGCCCGCTTCGCCGACCAGCTGGTCGACGGCGGCACCCTTTATATTGGTCATGCCGAGCGCATCCCGCCGGAAGTATCGGCGCGCTTTCACTGCATCGGTCGCACCGCTTTCCAGAAAGTATCCTGATGGCCGTACGTACCCTGATTGTCGACGACTCCCCGACGATGCGCGCGCTGATCGCGGGCATGCTCAGTCGCGACCCCGATATCGAAGTGGTCGGCGCCGCCAATGGTCCGCACCAGGCGCGAGAGATGATCAAGGCGCTCGACCCCGATGTCATCACGCTGGACGTCGAGATGCCCGACATGAACGGCCTCGACTTCCTGGAACGCGTGATGCGGCTGCGTCCGATGCCGGTGGTCATGCTCTCCACGCTGACCCAGGCGGGCGCGGATACCACGATCCGCGCGCTGGAGCTGGGCGCGGTCGAATGCTGCGCCAAGCCCGCGACCAACTGCATCGACCCGCGCATCGCCGAAAGCGTGAAGGCCGCCGCCAGCAGCCGCCGGATCCGCGTGCGCGACATGGCGCCCGCCGCGCCCACGCCGATGGCCGATTTCAAGCCGATCCCCGGCTCGCTGATCGCGATCGGCGCGTCGACCGGCGGCGTCGAGGCGCTGATCCAGGTGCTGAGCGGCTTTCCGGCCAACTGCCCGCCGACCGTCATCTGCCAGCATATGCCAGCGACCTTCACGACCAGCTTCGCCGCCCGGCTCGACCGGCTGTCCAAGCCGACCGTGACCGAGGCGCGTCATGGCCAGCCGCTGGTGGCGGGCCATGTCTATCTGGCGCCTGGCGGCACGCATCACATGGAGGTCGGCGGCGTCGACGGCCAGTATCGCGCGCGCCTGATCCCCGATGATCCGGTCAGCGGCCATCGCCCCTCGGTCGACCGCCTGTTCCACAGCGTCGCCAAGACGGTCGGGGCCAAGGCGGTAGGCGCGATCCTGACCGGCATGGGCCGGGACGGGGCCGATGGCCTGCTCGCGATGCGCGGCAAGGGCTGCATGACCATCGGCCAGGATCGCGACAGCTGCGTCGTCTATGGCATGCCCGGCGTCGCGCAGGATATCGGTGCGGTGACCAGGCAGCTGACACTGACCCGGATCGCGCCTGCGCTGATCGACCGGTGCCGGGCGTGACCCCGGCCATGGCCAGTTCCCTTCCCCCACCGCCGCCGCCGATGCCCTTCACCCGGCTGGCGCGGGGTGACGGGCTTCGCCGAATCAACGTCATCCAGGGCGAGACGCGGGTTAGCCAGGACAAGGACGTGGTGCTGACGACCGTGCTCGGCAGCTGCATTTCGGCGTGCCTGTACGATCCGATCGCGGGAATCGGCGGATTGAATCACTTTTTGCTCGCCGAACCGGGCGTCGCGGAAACCGATCCTAAATCCATGCAGCGCTATGGCGTGTATGCGATGGAAGTTCTGATCAACGCGATGATGGCGCTCGGCGCGCAGCGGCACAGCCTGAAGGCCAGGCTGTTCGGCGGCGCGATGATGCGTGACGGCTTTCGCGACATCGGCACCGCCAATGCGCAGTTCGCCCGCCGCTTCCTGGCGGACGAGCGGATCGCGCTGGTCGGTGAGGATGTCGGCGGCGTCAGCGCCCGTCGCGTCGAGTTCCGCCCGGCACTTGGCCTGGCCCGGTGCCGCCACGTGACCGACACGGCGATGCCGCCGCCGCGCGCCGCGCGCCCCGCTCCGCCACCTCCACCCGCCGCGACCGGCGATGTGGAATTCTTCTAATGTCTCTCGATCCTTCCAGGAAAGGCCAGTTCGTGTCCCAACTCATCATGACCGTGGACGATTCGCCCAGCATGAGAATGCTTCTGCGCGCCGCGCTCACCGATATGGGATATCGGGTGCTCGAGGCCGAGGATGGCATCCATGCACTCGATACGCTGGACGCGGTGATGGCCGATACCGCACCCGATCTGGTCATCACCGACATCAACATGCCCCGCATGGATGGTTTCGGCCTGATCGAGGCACTGCGCCGCCAGCCCGGCCACCGCAACCTGCCCATCCTGGTGCTGACCACCGAAAGCTCGGACGAGAAGAAGGCGCGCGCGCGTGAGGCGGGCGCGACCGGCTGGATCGTCAAGCCGTTCAACCCCGAAAAGCTCGCCGCGGCCATCCGCCGCGTGCTGCACTGATCCCCTTTTCCCGAGGAAACCGACCATGTCGCGTCAGCTCATCACGTTCCAGCTCGGCGACCAGATCCTGGGCGTCGACATCATGGCCATCCGCGAAATCCGCGCCTGGTCGCCCGCGACCCCGCTGCCCAATGTCCCCGCGCATGTGCGCGGCGTCGTGAACCTGCGCGGCGTGGTCCTGCCGGTGCTCGACCTGCGCCACCGGCTGGGCTGGGGCGTGACCGATCCCAGCGCGCGCCACGTCATCATCGTGGTGCGGATCGGCGAGCAGCTCCAGGGCCTGATCGTCGATGCGGTCAACGATATCGTGACCATTCCCCCCGAAGCGATGCAGCCCCTGCCCGACATGGGCGACGCCACGGCGGCGCATTATCTGGAAGGGCTGGCCACCATCGAACAGCGGCTGATCCTGATCCTGGCGCTTGATCGCCTGACCGACAGCGTGACATTGACGGCCGAAGCCGCGTAATCCCGGTTTTTCAAGACGTAACGGCGTTTCCGTTGGAAGGTATAGAGTAATGGCGGACGTTAAGGTTCTGGTCGTGGACGACTCGCTGACGATGCGGGTCCTCATCTCGGGCGCGCTCGAACGCATCAAGGGCGTGCAGGTGGTGGGTGCCGCAGACGGCGCGGCCGAAGCCCGCAAGATGGTCGACCAGTATCGCCCCGAGGTCATGACGCTGGACGTCGAGATGCCCGGCATGAGCGGCCTGGAATATCTGGCCGAGATCATGGAGGAGCGGCCGATGCCGGTCATCATGTTCTCGACCCGGACCGCCGCGGGCGCCGCGGAATCGGTCGAGGCGCTGCGCCTCGGCGCGATCGACTGTTTTCCCAAGCCCAAGGTCGCGGTGCAGGCCGAACTGGACGCGATCATCGGCAAGCTGGGCAAGCGGATCAAGTCCGCGCGCAATGCCGATCTGAAGCGCGGCAAGGCCACCAGGAGCCGCAAGGGTCCGGTCGCCGACATCAACTGGAATGGCCGCCTGCTGGCGATCGGCGCGGACGCCGCCAACACCCAGGCGCTGTTCGACCTGTTCCAGAATTTCCCCGCCAACTGCCCGCCGACCCTGGTCGTGCAGCAGATGTCGCCGGGCCTGCTGTCCCCGATGATCGAGCAGCTGCGCGAGCAGATCGCGCCCAAGGTCGTCGAGGCGACCGACGGCATGAAGGTGGAACAGGGCACCATCTATTTCGCGCCGCAGGGCGATACGCACATGGTCGTCGACACCTGGCCGAACGGCAGCTTGCGCCTGCTGGCCCGCGAGCCGGTGGCGGGCGAGCGGCCGTCCATCTCGCTGCTCTTCGCCTCGGTCGCCAAGGCGGCGGGCGGCAACGGCCTGGGCGTGCTGCTGGCGCTGGACGACGAGGACGGCTCGGCGGGTCTGCGCGCGATGCTGGCGGGTGGGGCCTATGCCATCGGCCGCAACGGCACCGACTTCACGCTGAACAAGGGCGCGGTGTCGCAGCCGGTGGCGGGCGACGCGATCTTTGCCAATATCGTGAAACTGTGCAGCAAATGACGCAGGGGGCCATGGAACCGGCCCTTGCCCGGGCGCTGGCGGACGAGCTGGTCGAACTGACCCGCTCGCTCGCCGACCTGGCCTATGAGCTGGGCAGCGATCCCGACACGCTGCGCCGCCATATGGTCAGCATCCAGGCGGTCGACCGGATCACCCAGTCGCAGCTGGCGATCGCCGATATCCTGCGGTCCGACGCGCCGGTCGCGGCGCGGATCGACGGGGTGACGCTGGAGACGCTGGCCGACCGGCTGCGCACGCGGATGGCCAAGGCGGCCTGATCCCGCCCCAGCCCTTGCCTTCACCCGTCAGGCGACGGGCCTGGTGGGCATCGCCGGGCGCATGGCGATCCGCTCGACCAGCGGGCGCAGCCCCTCCAGCCATTGCCGGACCGAGGCGCGCGTCCCCTCGCTCAGGCTCAGCAGCGCCAGCCGACGATCGGTCGGATGCGGCGTGCTGTGGAACATCCCCATCGATACCAGCATGTTGATCCAGCGGACGGCCGTGGTGCGCGGCACGCCCGAGGCACGGTAACAGGCGCTGGTTTCCACACTGCGTCCCGCTTCTTCTTCCAGGAAGATGAACAGCAGCATGTCGAAGGCCGGATCGGCGAACAGATCCGGGTTCAGGAAACCCCCGATCCCCTCCCGCGCGGCGCGCAGGATCGAACCGATATCGGCCGGACTGATGCGCTTGTCATGATCCTGACGAACCATCGACTCCACGGCGGCGAGTTCGTCCCGAATTCGGCGTAGACGATCGTCGATCGCATCCCCCAGATCGTCGACCTGCCCGTCATAACGGTCACGCGTGACCTCTCCGCCTCGATCCATGTACCCCCCGCTATCGACGCTGGCCGACATCACTTCATCGAATTTATTCCGTTTCCATCGCAGCGCCGCAATTCCCAAAGGGGCGGGATGCCAACGAAATTAGTCTAGGTTAGCCAAAATCTTATAAGGGCGATCCCAAATTGGTCCCGGTTCGGATGTGTTTCGCCCGAAAAAGGGCGCGATCTTTCAAAAGAAGAGCTTGCGGATCGACAATCGAACAGTCCGGCCCAGCGGATCGAGATAGCCCGGCTGATAGCCGATCGGCACGGTGCCGTTGGCATCGGTCACCCGCTGCCGCTGGTTGAACAGATTGTCGAACGACAGGCTGACCCGCGTTCCGCGCAGCCAGGGATGCGCCTTCAACAGGTCCAGCCGCTGGCCCAGATCGGCGAACAGGCGCAGGTCGACCGTCGCCAGGCTGCCGAAATCGAGCGCCTGCGGATTGGCGGGGGTGCCGCCATTGACCCGCGTCGCGCTCTGCCAGTTGCCCGACAGGCGCACGCCGATGCCGTTGTTGGAATAGCCCGCCTGCGCCTGGAGCTGATGGCGCGAGGTCCCGCCGCTCGACCCGATCGCATCGCCGCGCAGCAGATCGAGCACCGGGCCGCCCTCGGCCACCGTCACGCGGTCGGCAAAGGTCCAGGTGTGATAGAGCGCGAACTGCACGCGTCCGCCGCCACCGCCGCGTCCGCCACCAAAGCCGCCGCCCCGGAAACCGCCGCCCGGGCCGCCACCGGGGCCACCAGCACCGGGACCACCGGGGCCACCTGCGCCGGGACCACCCTGCCCCTCGCGGCGCGGGCCTTCGCCGCCGCCACGACGACCGGGAAAGTTCAGCCCGGCAAAGGGATTGGGGCCGGTCCCGGCGCGGAACGCCTCCAGTTCCTTCTGGATCTTCGACTTGATCGGCCTGGAGAAGTTGAAGCCCCAGCGCAGCTGCGACCGCTCGGTGTTCGCAAAGTTGATCGGGCGCGAATCGACACGCAGCAGGTTGCCCGCGGCATCACGCGCAAAGCGGTCGGGGAACGCCGCCTCGATCGCGGCGGTCGGCGTCGGGAAGGACGCGATCGGATCGTCGGTGTCGATCCGGTAGTAATTGGCGGTCAGGTTGATATCGCGGTCGCGCCACGGCTTGAGCGTCAGGCCCAGCTTCATGACGTGGCGATTGTCCGCGACCAGATTCGGATTGCCGCCCGTCACCGCCGTGATCGTCGCGGTCGTGCCGCGCACATAATCGAACAGACGGACATTGGGCGTGGTGATCGACGGGTTGCCGAGTTGCTGCGCGGTGGGGGCGTCCTCCTGATCGGTCCAGGAGGCGATGACGCGCACCCCCTCCAGCGGCGACCAGTTGGCGCCGTAACCGACCGTGGTCAGCGTGCCGAAGTCCGACAGGTGATCCGCCCCGACATTCAGGTTCAGCGACAGGTCGCCGATCGCGCTCAGGACCTGGCGGTTACGATTCGCGATCGGCAGGTCCAGATTGGCCTGGCCGTTGACGATGTCGCGCGAGACGTCGCCGGTCTGGAAGACGCCGAACCGGGTCGAGCTGCTGGAGAAGTCGCTGGTCTGCCCGCCGACCTTCACGCTGGCCTGCACATCGCCCGCGGGCAGCGCGAAAACCCGGCCGTTGAGCAGCGCATCGACCTGCCCCGACGAAGAGGTCGACCGCGCGAAATTGCGCGCCGCCAGACCCAGCCCGTCGAGCGGTCCGTAAGGATTGGCGGTCGGATCGCCCGCATTCAGCCGCGCCTGCAACCCCGCCACATCCAGCCCGGTATCGGTGGCCACCCGGCTCTCGGCGCGGTCATAGGCGCCCGTCACCGACCAGCGCCACCGGCCCAGATCGCCGTTGAACACCGTGCCCAGGTGGGCGGTCAGCCCGGTATTGTTCTGGACAAGCGGGCCATAGGCATCGGTCAACCGGCTGACCGTCGCGGCGGCCCCGAACGGCGAATAGGGGTTGCCCGCGGGCAGGACCAGGTTGGCGGAGGGCAGGCCGTTCCAGCTGTTGCTCTGCGTCGTCTGCACCTCGGCATTGAACGAGGCGGACACCTTGTCGAAGATGTTGCGCGAATAGACGATATTGGCGTCCCATTGCCGCTGCGCCGATTGCAGCGTGCGATAGGGGGTGACGTCGGTGCTCGTCGCCGGGCTGCCCGCGAGCTGCGCCAGCGACGGCGCGGCGGTCAGGCCGCCGGGGATACCCACCACGCTGGGGCTGGTGCCGGTCAGCGCGGCGAGGCTAGGGTCGGCGGTGACGATATTGCCGCCCAGCGAGGCGTTCGAGCCGGGTGCGACGATGCCGCGCTCCGCCTCGGTCAGGCGCGAGGTGTTGGAAAAATCGGTGTGGATGCTCAGCCGCTTGTCGCGGCGAATCTGCAACCAGTCTAGCTTGCCCTGCTCCATCGCCGAGCCGCCCTGCGTCGGCACCTTGCCGATCGCCTCGGCCGCCAGCGAACGGAAGCGCGGGCGCAGCACGAAGTTCACGACCTTCTGGTCGGCGCGATAGCCATATTTCAGCGCGACTTCCTCGGGGAAGATGTCGACGCGCTGGATCGCCTCGGTCGGCAGGTCGCGGATTTCCTGGAAGCCCGCGATACGGCGACCGTTGAGCAGGATCACCGGCGATCCGCCGCGCCCGCTGGTCGTCTGCGGCGCGAGTTCGGTGAGCAGGTCGGAGACGCTCGACACGCCATAGGAGCGGATATCGGCGGGGCTCAACTGCTGGTCGGGCGGGATGTCGCCGATGACCTTGCCCGGTTCGCGCCGCGCGGTGACGACGACGTCGGGTTCGGCCTCCTCGCCGTCCTCCTCCGCCTCGGGCTGTGCCTGGGTCCGGGTCGGGCTGGTCGTCTGCCCTTGCGGTATCGCGGTCGCGGAGACGGCAGGCGCGGCCGTCGTCGAGGGGGGCGGGGCCTGCGGCGCAGGCTCGGTCGAGACCTGCGCCTGCGCGATCGCCGGCATCGCACTCGCCAGCATCAAACCCGCCCAAAGCCGCATGTCCGTCCCTTTTCCCTTGTCCGAGGCTTTGGGCGTTAGGACGCAAATGTCGCACAAATGTGCCGCCCGTGGCGACAAATGTCGCGGGGGCGATGCAGGGAGGTTATCGGTATTCCTCCCCTGCAAGGGGAGGGGGACCATGCGCAGCATGGTGGAGGGGTGCCGCCCTCTCGATAACGGGACACCCCTCCGTCAGGGCTTCGCCCTGCTACCTCCCCTTCCAGGGGAGGAAAGGGTCAGCCCGCGAACGCCTTTTCGATCACATACGCACCCGGCTGCGCGTTCGAGCCTTCGGGAAAGCCCATTTCCTCGAACTTGGCGCCCAGCGACTTGATCATCTCCATGCTGCCGCACATCATGATCCGGTCGGTTTCCGGGTTGAAGCCATGCGCGCTGGGCAGCCCGGCGAACAACCGGCCGTCCTCGATCAGCGCGTCGATGCGGCCCGTGGTGTGGAACGGCTCGCGCGTGACGGTCGGGACATAGTGGAACTTCTCCTGCGCCACATCGCCGACCAGCGGATCGTCGGCCAGCTTGCCCGCCAGCTCGTCATGGAACGCCAGGTCGCTGACCCGGCGGACCGAGTGGACGATCACGACCTCGTCGAACATGTCATAGATGTCCGGGTCACGCGCCACCGACAGGAAGGGCGCAAGGCCCGTGCCGGTCGACAGCATGAACAGCCGCTTGCCGGGCAGCAGCGCGTCGGCGACCAGCGTGCCGGTCGGCTTGCGACCCAGATAGATGTTGTCGCCGGGCTGCACCTTTTGCAGCTTGCTGGTCAGCGGGCCGTCCTCGACCTTGATCGACAGGAAGTCGAGCTTCTCGTCATAGGACGGGCTTGCGACCGAATAGGCGCGGAGCAGCGGCTTGCCGTTGTCGCCCTGGAGCCCGATCATCACGAACTCGCCCGAACGGAAACGGAAGCTGTCGGGGCGCGACACCGAGAATGAGAAGAGATGCTCGTTCCAGTGATGGACGCTCTGAACCGTCTCGACGCTCAGCGCCGTGGTCGGGGTCAGTTCGGGCAGGGCGGTATCGGTCGACAAACCTCAAAACTCCTTTGCGCCCCGGCCCCGCCGATCGGTCGGCGGGCGGGACGGACACGTCAAATGCGAATGAATCGGATGCGCCCTTACCAAGAATAGCGCAGGCTGCCTACAAAGGTCCGCGATGCCCCGTAATAGCAGCCATTGTTGAAGAAACAGCTGGTGATGTGGCGCTTGTCGAACAGATTGGCGACATTGGCAGTCAGGGTCAGCCCCTCCATCGCCGGGCTGACCCGGCCGAGATCGTAACCCAGCATCAGGTCGGCCAGCCAGTAATCGGGCGACTGGAAGCGGCGGACGACGGTGCGGCCCGACGCCACGGTGGTCGCGGTCCCGTCCGATTCGCCGACATAGCGTATCCCTGCGCCCAGGCTCAGGCCGCCAAGGGCATTGCCCACGCCCGCCTTGCCCAGATCATAGGACAGGAAGCTCGATGCGCTCCATTGCGGCACGCCCAGGGGCCGCGTGCCGGTGACGCCGCTCATCTGGTCGCCGGTGCCGACCACGGGTGTGCCCTGCCGGACATAGGGGTCGTTATAGGTGGCGGCGACCACTACGTCGAAGCCGGGCGCGACCGTACCGCGACCGTCCAGTTCGATCCCGCGCACCGAGACTTCGCCGATCTGGACCTGCGAATTGCTGGGGATATTGCCTGTGCCCGCGCGCGGATCGGCGACCGGCACGTTGCGGCGGCGCAGGTCGAAGGCGGACAGGGTGAACAAGGCGGTCGTGCCGCGCGGCTGGTATTTCAGCCCCGCCTCATATTGGCGGCCCGTGACGGGGATGAAGTTGCTGCCGTCCCAGGTGCTGCCCGCCTGCGGCTCGAAGCTCTCGGAATAGCTGACGAAGGGCGAAAGGCCGATCTTGGTCTCGTACAGCGCGCCCAGCCGCGTGGTGAACGCCGTCTGGTTCAGGCGGCTGACGGCGTTGGTGTTCAGATTCTGTGTCGTCTGGTTGTACGTGTCCCAGCGCCCGCTGGCGATCAGTTGCAGCCCGCCGATCGCGATCTGGTCCTGCAGATACACGCCCACCTGATCGCGCTTGGTGTAATTGTGCGTCTGGGTGATCGGGAAGGTCGGCAGCGGCACGCCGTACACCGGCGCGAACAGGCTGAGGTTCGGGATGTTGAACACCGGGTTCGCATTCTGTCCGGTGTAGAAGGCCTGGTAATTCTCACCGCGATTATGCTGCCAGTCGACGCCGCCCAGGATGGTGTGGCGGACCGGGCCGGTGTCGAGCTTGCCGACCAGGTGATTATCGATGGTGAAGGTCTGGAACGCTTCGTCCGACCCGCCGCCGCCCCGCTGGAGCGTCGAGAAATCGCTGTTGGCGTTCGCGCCCGTCCCGCGCGTGACATAGCCCGACCCGTAGATCTGCCGGTAATGCAGCCCGATCGCGAGATAACGGGCGTTGGTGGTCCAGCTCAGCCGGTCGTTCAGGTCGTGGCGGAACAGGATCGTCGCCGATTTCTGCGTCCGGTCGAACGCCTCATAGGACGGCTCCGACGTGTTGAAATCGACCGGCAGCACGCCCGCAGGATTGGGCAGTGCCGAGCCATAGACGGGGACGCCGCTATACGACCCCGATTCGGGATCGCGTTGGTAGTTGAGGATCAACGTCACGCTGGTCGCCTTGTCGGGCGCGAAGGTCAGCATGGGGCGCGCATAATAACGCCGATTGGCGGTCCGCTGGATGAAGCCGTCCGACTCCTCGGCGCCCGCGATCATCCGGAACAGCCAGCGGTCGTTCGCGTCGAGCGGCTGGTTTACGTCGATGCTGGAGCGCAGCAGCGCATAATTGCCCGCCGCCAGCTCGATCCGCCCACCCTGTCCCGCATAAGGCAGCTTGCTGGTCAGGTTGATGAGACCGCCCGGCGTGCCCGAGCCATAGGTGACGCCCGCAGGCCCCTTCACCACATCGACCGATTCGACCAGATGGAAATCGACCTGCGGGCTGGCATAAACCCCGCCCAGCAGCCGCATCCCGTCCATGAACACCCCAGGCGCGAAGCCGCGCAGGAACAGCTGGTCGTAGCGGGTGGCGACATTGCCGCGCTGATTGGGTGCGACGCCCGCGACATAGCCGAGCGCCTGGTTGATCGACAGCGCATTGCGCCGGGTCAGTTCCTCCTGGTCGATCACGGTGATGCTCTGCGCCGTCGCGATCAGCGGCACATCGGTCTTGGTGCCCGAGGACGCGCTCTTCTTCTCGCGCTGTCCCTCGACCACGATATCCTCGTTGCGCAGCCGCTGCTGATCCTCGTCGGACAGGGTCAGCGCATGGGCGGGAAGCGCGCTGCCCAGCATTCCCCCGGTGGCGCACGCTGCCAGCAGCGCTCCGCGAAGTGCGCGCATAAATTTACTCCCTGCTATTGATAGTGACTCTCAAACTCCGCTAAAGGGATGACATCAACATGACAAGGGGCAACGTGGGTGCCATCGGGCCAAGCCATTGATGAAGAAGCCGGACGCCGCTGGCGAACCGGATTCGCCATGGCGTGGCGCTGGATCACCGCGATTCTCGGCGGCTATGGTTTTGCGGTCGCCGCGGCGATGCTGACGGCGCGCCTGCTCCCCGCTCCCGATGCGACGGCGCGGGTCGAGGCGACCGGCTGGCCGATGATCCTGTCCTTCCTGCTCTATGCCGGGGTCGGGCTCTGGTCGCTGCACGAGGTCCGGCTGGGCCGGGTCAACGCGGTGATCTGGGGCGGAGCGCTGGCGATGGCGGTGGCGCTCAAATTGCTGGGCGTGCGCGCATGAGCGACAAGACCGTACAACCGGGCTGGCGGCAGAGCATGGCCTGGGCGCATGGCTGGCTGGGGCTGATCGCCGGGTGGATCCTGTTCACCATGTTCCTGACCGGGACCTCGGCCTATTTCCGGCCCGAGATCACCCGCTGGATGCAGCCCGAAATCCACGCCGAGGCCGCGTCACCGGCCCAGGCGGCGGATTCGGCCACGCGCTATCTGTCGCGGGTCGGCCCGGACGACCTGCAATGGTATATCTACCTGCCCGACGCGCGCACGGTCGCGACCCGCATCTTCCGCATCCCCGCCAAGCCCGATCCCAGGATACGCGGCAACGAACTGGACCTCGATCCGGTCAGCGGAGCCCCCCTGAACGCGCGCGACACCAGGGGCGGCGAGCATTTCTATCGCTTCCATTTCCAGCTTCAGCTGCCGCACCCCTGGGGTCGCTGGCTGGCGGGGCTGTGCGCGATGGCGATGCTGGGCGCGATCATCTCGGGCGTGATCACCCACAAGCGTATCTTCGCCGACTTCTTCACCCTGCGTTGGAACAAGGGGCAGCGCAGCTGGCTCGACGCGCATAACGTCTCGGCGGTGCTCGGCCTGCCCTATCATGCGATGATCACCTATACCGGACTGATCACGCTGGTGACGATGTACATGCCCTGGCCGGTGTTGACGAACTATGCCTCGCCCGCCCAGTTCATGCAGACCGCCTATGGCACCCCCGCCGACGTGCCCGCCAGCGGCGTGCGGCGTCCGCTGGTCGCGATCGCGCCTTTGGTGCGCGATGCGGAACGGCGGCTGGGCGGTCCCGCCACCCGCGTCATCGTCCAGAATCCCGGCGATGCGGCGGCCCGCGTCACCATCGCGCAAGGAAAGCGGGGTGCGATCAATTCGCGCACGCCCACCGCCACCTATGACGGTGCGACCGGCCGCCTGCTCAGCCGCAGCGGCGATGCCGCCGTCGCGATCGACACGGCGGGCGTCATGCTGGGCCTGCATTTGGCCGGTTTCGCCGGACCCGCCCTGCGCTGGGCCTATTTCGTCATGGGGCTGACCGGCGCGGCGATGGTCGGCACCGGCCTGCTGCTATGGACCGCCAAGCGGCGCAAGCCGGGTGCGGCCCCCTTTATGGATGGCCCGCCCCTAAACCGAACCGTTGTTATCGCACGACAGCGGGTCGTTTGAGGAAGGAGCCAAGGTCATGGACGTATCGGTTCTCGGGATCGATCTGGGCAAGAACAGCTGCAGC
>NZ_MQUI01000054.1:0-21643 GCF_001970915.1 Sphingomonas sp. Sph1(2015) | reverse complement strand
GGGTGGGGCCTCTCTACGGGCGTTGCGTTCGCGGAAGCGCCCCACCCCCATCCCCTCCCCTGAGGGGGAGGGGTGATGATTAAGGGATCGGCATGACGTTCGGGGCGGCATCGGCGATATGGGCCGCGATCTATGGCGTGGCGGGGGCGATCATCGGGTCGTTCGTCGCGGCGCTGGTGCTCCGCTGGCTGGACGATCGTTCGGTGCTGGCGGGTAGGTCGGCCTGCGACCATTGCGGCAAGACGTTGCGCGCGTGGGAGCTGGTGCCGGTCGTCAGCTTCGTCCTGCTGCGGGGCCGCTGTGTGCGGTGCCGCAAGGCGATCGATCCGGTGCATTGGCGCATCGAAGCCATCGCCGCGCTGATCGGCGTGTCGGCGGGCTGGGTCGCTGGGGCGGACGGTTGGACGGGGGCGTTGTTCGGATGGACGCTGTTGGCATTGGGGGCGCTCGACGCGCTGGCCTTCTGGTTGCCCGATCGGTTGACCGCATGGGCCGCGGGGGCGGGGGTGCTGACCGGGCTGCTCGGCCATGCGCCGTCGCCGGACGAGCGGATCGTCGGCGGTCTGGTCGGCTTCGTCGGGCTATGGGCCATTGCCGCGGGCTATCGCCGCTGGCGTGGGCGCGAGGGGATGGGGGGCGGCGATCCCAAGCTGCTGGGCGCGATCGGGCTGTGGCTCGGCTGGCGGATGCTACCGGGCGTGTTGCTGGCGGCGTGCGTCATCGGGCTGGGCTTCGTCACTGTGCGGCATCTGCTGGGGCAGCGGGCGAGCGGACAGGACATGGTGCCGTTGGGATTGCTGCTCGCGCTGGCGGCTTACCCGGCCTGGCTGTTGATGATAGGAATGGCGGCATGATGCTATTGTCGATCCTCGCTTTGGCACAGGCCGCCCCGACCGAACCGGTGCCCGCGCCCCCGGTGCTGGGCGCGCTGCCCAAACAGGCTTTGCCCGAGCGCGGCTGCGCGGCCTATCTCTGGGCGGTGCAGGACCAGCGTTTCGTCGCGATGGTCGAGCCGGGCCGACTGCGCATCATGCTCGACGGCAAGCCGACCGACCTCGCCGCCGCCGAGGCCGGGGGCGGGGGTACGCTGGGGCTGGCGAGCACGACCCGTTATGCCGGGGCGGGCGTCACCGCGACGCTCGACATGACGATTACCCAGCGCGAGACGTTGCAGGACGGCGCCATTGTTTCCGACGCTAGTATCCGGCTAACGCGCGGAAATCAGGATGAAATCGTGGTGCCGGTCGGCGGCCTGGTCGGCTGCGCGCCTGCCGCGCGCTAACCATGCGAGGGAACTTCGCGTCTTCTGTCGGCGTTATGGTGCGGTGGGGGATCATTCCGAATTGCGGAAGAGCCCTGTCGGAAAGGGGCTTTTGACGGCGTGGCGGAACGGAACGGCAGACATACTTGGCTTGCGTTCGCGCTGATCGCTCCCACCTTTTTTTCCTCCCCGGTATCGGCGCAGCTGGCCAAGCCCGGCACCGCGCCCGCGCAGGGACCCAGCCTGCCGCAGGACCAGCGCGACGGCAGCACCGACCCGCAGGGCAATGCTCCGATCGTACCCGATGCGCAGTTCGATGCTGCGCTGCCGCCGCTCAGCGGCGACATCAACGCGCCGTTGGAGCCGATGTCGTCCATGGCGAAGGACCAGCCCGCGGCACAGGCCATTCCGCTTCCGCAGACTGCGCCCCCCTTGCCCAACGCCCAGACGGCGCAGCCACTCGCCACCGGCGAGACGATCGGCGCGATCGCACCGGAAGATCCGCAGCTCGCCCAGCCGCTGACCCCGCTGAGCAGCTTCAGTTCGACCCCGCTCGATACGGCCGCCGATGCCAAGGGCCAGCGCGCACCCGATATCCGCTATGACATGGAGGTGCGCGGGCTCGCCGAGCTGAAGCTGGACGACGAGTTCAAGGGGCTGTCGGCGCTGCGCGAGGGCAAGGGCAAGGCGGCCAACGCGACCCAGGTGTCGGCGCGGGCGCGCGAGGACGAACAGCTTGCCATCCGGCTGATGAAGTCGCTGGGCTATTACGATGCCACCGCCGTATCGACCCTCCAGCGCGAAGGGACGGAGGACGGCGAGGCCGGGCGTCTGAAGGTCGTGCTGACCGCCACGCCGGGCCGGCTCTATCGCCTGTCCTCGATCACGGTGAACGCACAACCCACCGTGCCGACCGACCTGGTTCGTTCCAATCTGCCGCTGAAGGTCGGCGACGCGATCGAGGCGGCGCGGATCGAGGGGGCGGAGGCCAATGTCAGCCTGGTCCTGCCCCAGCGCGGCTATCCCTTCGTCAAGGTAGGGCAGCGCGATATCCTGCTGGAGGATCAGGGACCGGAGCCGGTCGGCGCCTATACCCTGCCGGTCGATACCGGGCCACGTTCGTCCTTCGGCAAGCTGACCACGGTGGGCGATACGGTCTTCGACCTGAACCACCTGAACGTCTTCCCGCGCTTCGACGAGGGGCAGCTGTACGATTCGCGGCTGACCGACGATCTGCGCAATGCGCTGGTCGCCACCGGCCTGTTCAACGGCATCGCCGTGGAACCGAAGCGGACAGGCCGCATGAACCCCGACGGCACCGAGCAGATCGACCTTCAGGTCACCCAGACCAAGGGGCCGAGCCGCACCCTGTCGGGCGAGGGCGGCTATTCGACCGGCCAGGGCGTGCGGTTGCAGGGCAGCTTCACCAACCGAAACGCCTTCAAGCCCGAAGGCGCGCTGATCGCCTCGGTCATCGCAGGCACGCAGGAACAGGGGCTGAGCGGCACCTTCCGCCGCTCGAACGCCGGGCGGCGCGACCGGACGTTCCAGGTCATCGCCTCGGCCAGCCACCAGAATTACGACGCCTTCGACGCGTTCATTGGCACGGTCGCCTTCCGCTGGAGCTATGACTCGACGCCGATCTGGCAGAAGAAATTCACCTATGCGTTCGGCGGCGAGCTGACCGGCACCAACGAAAGCGTCTATGATTTCAGCCGCGGCGACCGGCGGCGCGCGACCTTCGGTATTGCGGCGATCCCGGGGCAGGTGGTGTTCGACCAGTCCAACGACCTGCTCAACCCGACGCGCGGCTATCGCCTGAAACTGAACCTCAGCCCCGAGACCTCGGTGCGCGGCGCGGTGCGGCCCTATGCCCGGACCATGGTCGAGGGGACTTTCTATTATCCCTTCAACGACAGCCTGGTGATCGCGGGCCGTGCGCGCGCGGGCGCGATCTTCGGGATCGACCGCGACGACCTGGCCCCGTCGCGGCGCTATTATGGCGGCGGCGGCGGATCGGTGCGCGGTTACGGGTTCCAGCGTCTGGGGCCGCTCGATCCGCAGGGCAATCCGATCGGCGGACGCAGCCTGAACGAGTTTGCGCTGGAGGCGCGCTATCGCTTCGGCAATTTCGGCATCGTGCCGTTCGTCGATGCGGGCAACAGTTACGAAAGCACGTTGCCCACGGGCAAGGACCTGCGCTTCGGCGCGGGCATCGGCGGGCGCTTCTACACCAATTTCGGGCCGCTGCGCGTCGATGTGGCGACGCCGCTGAACCCGCGTCCGGGTGACGGCAAGGTCGCCCTGTACATCTCGATCGGGCAGGCCTTCTGATGGCGGACGAACAGACCATGGCCGCCGCGCCGGAAAACGAAACCGTTATCGTCCGTCGCCCCTTGTGGCAGCGCGTGCTCAAGTGGATCGGCATCACGATCCTGGGCCTGATCCTGTTGGTCGGGGCGGTGCTGCTGGGGATCAACACCGATCCGGGACGCCGCTTCGTCGCGGACCAGCTGGGCGGCTACACCACCGCCTCGGGCCTGAACATCAAGGTCGGGCGGATCGAAGGGTCGCTCTACGGCCGCATGAACCTGGTCGACCTGCGGGTCAGCGATACCAGGGGCGTGTTCCTGTCGAGCCCGCGGCTTGACGTCGACTGGCGGCCCTTCGCCTATACCAAGAATCATGTCGATGTCCGCTCGCTGACCGCCGACCTCGTCACGCTGGCGCGTAAGCCCGAGCTGAAGCCGACGCCCAGCGACCCCAATGCACCGCTGCTGCCCGACCTCGACATCGATGTGAATCGCCTGGCCATCAAGCGCTTCGTGATCGGCGCGCCGGTGACGGGGCAGCGCCACATCCTGGCGATCGACGGCAAGGTACACATTGCCGACCGCCGTGCGCAGGTCACGGCCAGTGCGGACGCGCTGCGCGGACCCGGCATCGCGGGTGGCGACCGGCTCCGACTGGTCCTCGACGCGGTGCCCGATGCCGACCGGCTGGCGGTGGACATCAAGCTGACCGCGCCGACCGGGGGCGTCGTCGCGTCGATGGCGGGGCTGAAGGCGCCGCTGACCCTGACCGTCGACGGACGCGGCGGGTGGAAGGCGTGGACCGGCCGTGCCATCGCGACGTTGGGCGGCGGCGAGCTTGCCAATCTGAACGCCACGGCGCGCGATGGTCATATCGAGGTTCGCGGCGTGACCCGCCCCGGCCTGTATCTGGAAGGCCCGGTCGAACGGCTGACCGCGCCTGCGCTTCAGGTCGCGATCGACACCACGTTGAACGAGCGGCGCGCGGACACCCGCATGAAGCTGCGCTCCTCGGCCCTGCTGGTCGATGCAGGCGGCATTCTCGATATGGCGAACAGCCAGTTCGGCAATTTCGCGGTCGATGCCAAGCTGCTGACGCCTGGTGCCATCGCGCCCAATCTGACGGGCCGCGACGTGCTGGCGCGCGTGGTGCTGAACGGGGCATTCGCGACGCCGACGGTCGACTATAAGCTGCGCGCCGCCGCGCTCGGCTTCGGCGAAACCTCGGTCCAGAACCTCTATGCAGAGGGGCTGGCCAAGGTGAATGCCGACCGCATCCTGGTGCCGGTCAAGGCGCGGGCGAAGCGGATCGCAGGGCTCAACGCCGCCGTCGGCGGGCTGACCAACAATGTCGCGATCCAGGGCGACTTCGCGATCGCGATGCCCAATATCCTGTCGGACAATCTGCGCATCCGGTCGGACAATATCGATGCGACCGCGGTGGTCGTCGCGAACCTGAACACCGGGCGCTATACCGGTGCGTTGAAGGGCCGGGTGAACAATTACCGGGTCGAGAGCATCGGCATCATCAACCTGACCACCGATGCCAATCTGGTGGCGACGCCGGGCGGCTTCGGGATGAAGGGCCGGGTGGTGGCCCGCACCTCGCAGATCTTCAACGAGGGCACGCGCAACTTCCTGGGCGGCAATGCGACCATCCGCGCCGATGTCGAGTACAGCCCGCAGGGTATCGTGACGTTCAGCGGCCTGCGTCTGGCGGCCCCGCAGTTCCGCGTGACGCGCGGCAGCGGGCGCTTCAATCCCGCCAACGGCGCGCTGGCGGTCGAGGCGGATGCCTATTCCAACCAATATGGCCCGATCACCGCACGGGTGACGGGATCGCAGACCAATCCGGTGATCGTGCTGCGTGCCGCCAAGCCGGGCGTCGGAGTCGGCCTCGCCAATCTCCAGGCGCGGATCGTGGGACAGAATGGCGCCTATGCCGTGGGTGCCAGCGGCGACACCAATTACGGTCCGTTCACTGCCAATGTGCTGGTCAGCACCGGTCGGCAGCTGGCGATCGACGTGCGCAGTCTGGTCTTTGCCGGGATCAATGCCAGCGGTCGTGTCGTCCAGACGGCGGCGGGGCCGTTCGCGGGCGCGCTGCAATTCGCGGGGCAGGGTATCAACGGCCGCGTCCAGCTGGCCGACCAGGGCGGCAACCAGCGCGCCGATATCGCCGCGCGGGCCTATAATGCCCGTGTGCCCGGCATGGTCGACTTCACCATCGGTCGCGCCATCGTCAACGCCAGCGTGGTCATGCTGCCGAATGCGCCGCAGATCGTCGCCGACGCGCAGCTGGCCGACACCCGCTATGGCGAGGTGGTCATCCAGTCGGCGCGGGCGAAGGTCAGCTACACCGGCGGGCGCGGCACCGCACAGGCGGTGCTGACCGGATCGTCGAGTATCCCGTTCAACATCGCGCTCAATGCGCAGCTGGCGCCGAACAATTATCTGGTCGCAGCCAAGGGGCAGGCAAACGGCATCGCCTTCCGTACCGCCAACCCGGCGCGCATCCAGAATGTGAAGGGTGAGTGGCAGGTGACGCCGACCCGGATCGATTTCGGCCGCGGGTCGGTGCTGGTCGCGGGTTCCTATGGCAACGGCCTGAAGGTGCAGACGCGGCTGGACAAGCTGCAGCTGTCAATCCTCGACGCCTTTGTCCCCAATCTGGGTATCTCGGGCGAGGCGAGCGGTGCGCTGGACTTCGCCCAGGCACGCGACGCCAGCTTCCCGGCGGCCGAGGCACGGCTGACCGTCGCCAATTTCCGGCGCACGGGTCTGGCGGCGGTGTCGGAGACGGTGGACATCGTGTTCGCGGGCCGTCTGGTCCCCGATGGCGGCGAGGCGCGCGCGCTGATCCGGCGCGGGCAGACGGTGGTTGGCCGCATGGTCGCCAACCTGCGTCCGCTGCCACCGGGCAATGGCGGCTGGGTCAACCGGCTGATGCAGGCGCCGCTTTCGGGTGGCATCCGCTATAACGGCCCTTCGGCGGTGCTGTTCTCCTTCGCGGCGCTTCCCAACCAGCAGTTGAACGGTCCGATCGCCCTCGCCGCCGATTTCGGCGGGCGCGTCTCCGCACCGCAGCTGAACGGCCTGATCCGCGCCGACAACCTGACCTATGACAATGAGACATACGGAACCCGCCTGACCGCCATGCAGCTGGCGGCCCGCTTCAACAATGACCGCCTGGAGATCACGCGGCTTCAGGCCAAGGCGGGCGAGGGGACGATCCAGGCACAGGGTTCGATCGGGCTGGCGGCGGACAGCGGCTATCCCGTCGATATCCGTGCGCAGCTGAACAATGCCCGGCTGGCCGACAGCGATGCGCTGGCCGCGACGACCAGCGGCACGATCCGCCTGACCTATGGCCGCGACGGCGGGCTGATCCAGGGCAACCTGACCGTGCCCAACGCACGCTATCAGATCATCCGCCAGGGCCAGGCCGAGGTCCCCGAGCTGACCGGCGTGCGCCGTCGCAGCGAGATTCGGACGCCGCGTCCGACCGACCGGCCCGCGCCCACGCCGCCGCCGGGGCTGTTCCGCCTCGACCTGCGGGTGCGCGCGGACAACCAGCTGTTCGTCTCCGGCATGGGGCTGGAGTCCGAATGGGAGATGGACCTGCGCATCGGCGGGACCAGTGCGGCACCGACGATCAATGGCGGGCTCGACCTGGTGCGCGGCACATACAGTTTCGCCGGCAAGCGGTTCGAGGTGAATCGGGGCACGATCCGCTTCCGGGGCGGCGCGCTGACCGATCCGGACATCAACATCCAGGCGACGACGACGACGGACGGCATCACCGCGGTCATCAACGTCACCGGCACCGGCCAGCGTCCGCAGATCAGCTTCACCTCGACGCCGACCCTGCCGCAGGACGAGGTGCTCAGCCGGTTGCTGTTCGGGACCAACCCCGAAAACCTCTCCGCGACCGAGGCGATCCAGCTGGCCGCCGCGCTCAACTCGCTGCGTGGCTCGGGCGGCGGCGGGCTTAACCCGCTGGGCAAGCTGCGTTCGGCGACCGGGTTCGACCGGCTGCGCGTGCTGGGCGCCGACGAAGCCACCGGCCGGGGCACCAGCCTGGCGGCGGGCAAGTACATCACCGACAATATCTATGTGGAGATCGTCACCGATGCGCGCGGCTTCACCGCCACCCAGCTGCAGATCGCGCTGACCCGCACGCTCAGCCTGCTGACCCAGACCGGCTCGTTCGGCGGATCGGCGGCGTCCTTGCGCTATTCGCGGGATTTCTGAGGTGAAAAATTCCTCCCCTGCAAGGGGACGGAAACCATGCGCAGCATGGTGGAGGGGTGTCCCGCTATCGAGAGGGTGACACCCCTCCGTCACGGCTTCGCCCTGTCACCTCCCCATGCAGGGCAGGAAGATGCCCGTCCCACCGGGGTTTCATCAAAATGAAACATCCGGCAGGATGCCCGGATGACCCCCGACCAGCTTTCCGCCCAAGCCACCGCCATCCTGGCCGACCTGATCGCGATCGACACCACGTCGCGCGAATCGAACCTGGCGCTGATCGAATATGTCGAGCGGCATCTGGATGGGATCGGCGTGACCGGGCGGCGGGTGTTCAATGCCGATGGCCGCAAGGCCAATCTCTACGCCACGGTCGGACCGATGGAGCCGGGCGGCGTCGTCCTGTCGGGGCATAGCGACGTGGTGCCGGTCGACGGCCAGCCCTGGACCAGCGACCCTTGGCGGCTGACCCGGCGCGGGGACCGGCTGCTGGGGCGGGGCACCTGCGACATGAAGGGGTTCCTGGCGCTGTCGCTGGCACTGGCCCCGCATGTCGCGCGGGGGGCCATGACGCGGCCGCTGCACCTGGCGATTTCCTACGATGAGGAGGTGGGCTGCCTGGGCGCGCCATCGATGATCGCCGAGATCGCGCGAGAACTGCCGTCCCCCGCCGCCGTGGTGGTGGGCGAGCCGACCGAGATGGTGGTGGTCAGCGGGCATAAGGGGATCGCGACCTGGAACGTCACGGTGACCGGGCATGAGGCGCATTCCAGTCTGATCCATCTGGGGGCCTCGGCCAACATGGTGGCGGTGCGACTGATGCAGCAACTGGCGGATCTGGCCGACCGGCTGGCGGAGGAGGGCGATCCGCATGGCCCCTTCTGCCCGCATCACGCCACGCTGACCATCGGGCAGATGAACGGCGGCACCGCGGTCAATATCCTGGCGCGGGAATGCCGCTTCGCCTTCGACCTGCGCACCCTGCCGGGGCAGGAGCCGGAAGCGATCCTGGCGCCCTTCTTCGCGGCCTGCGAGGCGGCGGATGCGGAACTGCGCGCCCGTTTCCCCGAGGCCGGGGTGCGGGTCGAGCGTCGGTCGCGCACGCCCTCCTTCGCGCCCGAGGCGAATGGCGTGGCGGAGCAACTGGCGCGGCGCTGGGCGGGGGATAACGGCCCGGCACGGGCGGTGCCCTATGCGGCGGAGGCCGGGCAGTTTCAGGGGGCGGGATTCTCGACCGTGATCTGCGGGCCGGGCTCGATCGCGCAAGCGCATCAGCCGGACGAATATATCGAAGTGCAACAGATGGAACGCGGTGCCGCCTTCATGCTGCGGCTGGCAGACGATCTGATCCGGTAACGGATGCGATCGTTACTTGGGTTAATTAGAAATCACGGGGCGACTGAGGCGTTTAAGTTCGCTGCGATCGCCCCATGACTTAACTTGGATTACCAGGGGCGGATCGATTCACCATGGATCAGCGCCAGAATGAACTTCAGCATGGGTTTTCTCCCTCGAAAGCACCCTTTTGAGTGCCATGATATGGTTAATTCGACATTAACCATTGTGCAATGGGGAAGCGGCGAACGGGCAAATGCTTGGTTTGGCGGCGCTAACGGGGTTAACGCCTTGTTTAATCCCCGACCCTAGTGTCGCGGGCGTGAAGAACGGCCCTTCGTCCGCCGCGCCCGACGCGTCCCCGTCCACCATGGTGGCTGCTGCCACGCAGGCCGAACCCCAATGGCAATCGCTGGCGCTGGTCGGCATCGGGAACTTCACGCTGCTGCGCCGCCGGCTTGGCCGCGCATTGAGCGCCACGCTGGTCGAGGCGATCGCCGAGCGGGTGGTCCGGTGCATCCCCGACACCATCGCCCGGCCGACTGCCCCCGCCCAGGTCGAGGTCATGGTCCGTGCGGCGACTCGCGAGTCGCTGGATTCGCATCTGGTGACCCTCTCTGAAGTGCTGGGGCATCCCTTCGCGCTGCCCGATGGCGAATGTCGCATCGAAGTCGTGCTGGGCGCCGCCGTGGCCGCCGTACCGCATGACGACGATATCCGCCTGCTCGAAGAAGCTGAGCAGGCGCTGGCCGAGGCGCAGGTCGAGGGGCGCATGATCGTGCGCGAAATGGCGATCCCGACGGGTCGGCTCGACCGTATCGCGCTGGCGCATGAACTGACGAGTGCCATTGCCGGGGATGGCCTGTTCGTCGAGTATCAGCCCAAGGTGCATGTCCGCCAGCAGCGGGTCGCGAGCATCGAGGCGCTACTGCGCTGGCGACACCCCAGCCATGGCCTGATCAGCCCGGTCGAATTCATCCCGGTCGCCGAGGAATCGCGGATCATCGGCCCGCTGACCCTGTGGATTCTGCGTCACGTCATCGCCGACCAGCGTCGCCTGGCGGCGGCGGGCCATCCGCTTCGCATCTTCATCAACATCTCGGGCATGTTGCTGGGCGACCCACATTTCGTGCGCGAGGCCTGTGCGCTGGTCATCGACAGCGGCGCGTGCATCGGGTTCGAGATCACCGAGACCTCGGTCATCCGCGATCCCGACAGCGCGATGGCCAATCTCCAGGCCTTTGTCGACATGGGCATCGCGGTGGCCATCGACGATTACGGCGCGGGGCTTTCCTCGCTGTCCTATCTGAAGCAGCTTCCGGCTTGCGAACTGAAGATCGACAAGCTGTTCATCACGCAACTGACCAGCAGCAATCGTGACCCCCTGATCGTGCGATCGACGATCGATCTGGCCCATGCGCTGGAGATGGAAGTGGTCGCCGAGGGGGTGGAGACGCCCGCGACACTGGCGCTGCTCAGCGTCATGGGATGCGACATGATCCAGGGATACCTGATCAGTCGTCCGATCGGGCTGGAGGCGCTGATCCAGTTCCTGGACGAACAGGCGTATCAGGCCATGACCGAACTCGCCCGGCCGACTTCGCTGGCCCGGTTGGTGACCCGTGCGCGCGGTTAGGTTGGCGCTGGTCGCACTGGCGATATTGCTGACGGGCATGGAAGCCCGTGGGGCGGAGATCGCACCCGCCCTGCCGCCCCTTTATGCAAGAGCAATCGACCAGGCGAAAGCCGAGATGCTGCGCGATCCGGCACTCGCCCTTCGGAACGCGGAGGCGGCGCGCCGGGCTGCTGCGATCATGTCCGATCCGCGCCAGCGTACCCTGGCGCTTGCGACCGCCGACTGGCTGCGCGGCGAAAGCGCCGTTCGCCTGGGGCGTGACGGCGAGGCGGAACAGGCGATCGCGGCCGCGATGCAGATTGCAAGGACGCTGGCCCCGAACTCCGACCTGATGGGCAATATCCTGTTGGCGCAAGGGGGGCTGGCCCGTTCGGACGGTCGGATCGCCGAGGGGCTGAAGGCCTATCAATTGGCACATCGGGTGTTCGAGCGACTGAACGACCCCAAGGGACAGGCCAAGGCGTTGATCCAGATCGCCGACCTGTACAACGACGCCAAGGACTTCACCTCGGCGTTGCGCTACCTCGAACAGGCCAGCAACAACTATCGCGGCGACGATGCCTTTCGACTGGCCATCCTCAACAACCGCTCGCTGACGCTGAGCGAGCTGTCACGTCCGGCGGATGCGCTGGCCCAGCGTTATGAGGCGATGCGGCTGGCGCGGAAGATGAAGAGCCCGGCTCTTCAGGCGGTCATCGGCCGAAATGTCGCGCGGGCGCAGTTGGAGATCGGCAAGGTCGCCCAGGCGGAGGCCACCATCGCGGAGGTCGCGCGCCTCGACCCGCAGGCCAGCGCCGAGGATGTGCGTGCGCTGCGAAGTATTGCAGCGCAGGCGGCGTTCCAGCGCGGGCGGCTGGACGATGCCGCCCGTCTGATCGACCAGAGTTTTGCCGGGGTCGATCTGGCGCAGACCACCGTGCTGCAGCGCGACGCGCATGAGAGCGCCTATCGCATCTATCAGGCGGTCGGGCGGACCGCCGATGCGCTGCGCCATTTGCAGGCGCTGAAGCGGATCGACGACGAATCGACGCGACTCGCGACCTCGACCAACCTCGCTTTGATGGGCGCGCGGTTCGACTTCGCCAATCAGGAACTGCGCATCGCGCGGATGAAGGCGGCGGACCTGCAGCGCAACATCGCCTTCGAGCGGGCGCAGTTGCGGACCGAGCGGTTCATCCTGATCGGCTCGGTCGCCGGCATCATCGTGGTGCTGGCGCTGCTCGGCATCTGGCTGGTGACGCTGGGCCGCAGCCGCAACCGCATCCGCGCGGCGCATGGCGAGCTGGCCGTGACCAACGACCAGCTGCAAAAGGCGCTGGCGGTGAAGACCGAGTTCCTGGCGACGACCAGCCACGAGATCCGTACCCCCCTGAACGGCATATTGGGCATGACCCAGGTGATGCTGGCCGATGCGGCGCTGGCCAGCGAGCAGCGCGAACGGGTGGAGGTGATGCACGGCGCCGGGCTGACCATGCGTGCGCTGGTCGACGATCTGCTCGACGTCGCCAAGATCGAACATGGCAAGCTGACGCTGGAACATACGCCCTTCGATCTGGCCATGACGATCCGCGACGCCTCTCGCCTGTTCGAGGGGCAGGCGGCGGCCAAGGCGATCGGCTTCGCGGTCGATCTGGACGATTGCCCCTCGACGGTGATGGGCGACCCGGCGCGTATCCGGCAGATCGTGTTCAACCTTCTGTCCAATGCCCTGAAATTCACCAGCACCGGGCAGGTCCGGCTCGTCGCGCGCCGGGATGCAGGCGGCGTGTCGATCAGCGTCACCGACTCGGGCATCGGTATCCCGCCGCACAAGCTTGGGGAGATATTCGAGGCGTTCCGCCAGGCCGACGCCAGCACCACCCGCCAGTTCGGCGGCACCGGGCTGGGGCTGGCGATCTGTCGGCGTCTGGCCCGCGCCATGGGCGGCGACGTGACGGTGGAAAGCGAGCAGGGCCGGGGGTCGTGCTTCATGCTTACCGTGCCGCTGACCGAGGTCGAGCCTGCGGCCCGGCCCGAGCGCCCGCTGGTCCTGATCCTCGACCGCAATCCGATCCGCCGCGCCATGTGGACGCAGTTGTGTGCGCCCCATGCCCAGGTCGTCTTCGCCGCGACCGCCGGGGAGGCCGCGTGTCGGCTGAGCGATGGCGGCATCACGCAGATGCTGATCGACGACAGCGCGATCCGCGATGAGGGTGTCGCCGCCGCACTGGCCCGGATCGTGACCGCCAGCGACCGCCCGATGCCCGTGCGCCTGTTATGGCCGGAAACGGAATCGATGGACGGGAACGAGTTCCTCGATGAAGGATTGGTCGAGATGGTCGTCAAGCCGATCACAGGGGCCGAGCTGATGCGGAAGATGTTCAACACCTCACCGCAAACCGCTGCCCAACCTCTTGTAACGCAAGCGGCATGATCGTTAGGGCGCCAGCATGACCGCGATGACATATGCGATCCGGTGGGACGGGCGAAGGGGACGGGGATGAACGTCCTGTTCATCGAGGACGACCGGATGAACCGCCGCGTCGTGCGCGACATGCTGGATGTCGCGGGCGCGAGCATGGCCGAGGCGGAGAATGCCGAACTCGGCCTGGAGATGATCGACCGCGATCACTATCACATGATCCTGATCGACCTGCGCATGCCGGGCATGGACGGCATCACCGCCATCCGCCACATCCGCGCGCGCGGCGATGACAAGGGCGAGGTGCCGATCATCGTGGTGACCGCCGACAGCGGCATCGACCTGCGCGAGCGCTGCCTGAGCGCGGGGGCCGACGACGTCATCGTAAAGCCCGTCGCGATGGATCAGCTGTTCGAGGCGATGGGCCGTATCCTGGCGGGGGACCGCGGCGCGATCATCGGTTGATCATTCGCCCGCTTCGGGCTTCGGCTTCAGCGCCTCGGCCAGCGATGCGGTCGCGCTGCCGCGCCTGGCGGGCACGGGCTGCGACGGGTCGGGCGCCCAGCCGGTCAGGAAGACCAGGTTGAACTGTTCGGCCACGCGCCCATCGGGATCGGCCATATCGGCAAAGGCCGCCGCCGCCGCCGCCAGCGCCTCGCGCCCGATCGGACGCCGCTCGGTCAGCAGGTTGCTTGCCCCCATGCCGCGCAGATCGCCCAGCAGCCGCCCGAAATCGCGATAGCGCACCGCCAGCGTCTCGATATCCGCGACCGGCAGGGTGAAGCCCGCGCGCATCAGCAGGTCACCCGCCGAGCGCACATCGACCTGCGGATGGAGTCGCGCGACCGGCCGCTCCGCCTCGGCGACGCGCAGCGCGGCACGCAGGCGGGGCAGTGATCCGCCGCCGACGAACGCGCCCAGGAACAGGCCATCGGGGCGCAGCACCCGGCGGATCAGCGCCAGCGCGCCGGGCAGGTCGTCAATCTGGTCGAGCACCCCTGCGCTCACCACCAGGTCGAAGCTGCGATCGGCGAAGGGCAGGCGGTCCTCGTCGCCCTGCACACCCTGCGCGGCACGGGCAAAGGCGAAACCGGGGTCCAGCCGCGCCACCCGCGCCCCCGGCGGGGGCAGGAAGCCGCCGTCGAAACAGCCCAGGTCCAATATGTCGTGGAACGGCCGGGTGACGGCATCCAGCCGCTCCGCAAGGCCGTCGAGCATCGCGGCGCGCAGGAAGTCATGCTCGGCGAAATCGGGCTGGGCACGGTCGCGGCGCAGGCGGCGGGCGCGACGGTCGAAGATGGTGGACATGCTCACCCGCGCGCTTGTGCGCGCTCGCGCGATCGGGGACAAGGCAAAGCTGATGGGGGCGCGATCGAAACACGGGCGATTTGCGATGGAGCGGGGCCGGGCCGTGCTCGCCGCCCCGCTCCTGGCGCTGGCGCAATGGGCCTTGCCGCCGCGCTGCCCGGGCTGTGCCGAGCCGGTCGAGGCGGATCATCGCTTCTGCAGCCAGTGCTGGGGGCAGTTGCGGTTCCTGGATACGCAGGGCTGTACGTGTTGCGGAATGCCGCTGGGCGGGCTGACGGGGCGATGCGGGGCATGTCTGGCCGATCCGCCGCGCCATGCGGGTGTCCATGCGGCGGTCGCCTATGGCCCGATCGCGCGCGAACTGCCGATCCGGCTGAAGCATGGCGGGCGGATCGGCGTGGCGGAGACCATGGCGGGGCCGATGGCGCGGCGGATGCCGCCGGGGGCGGAGTTGCTGGTCCCCGTGCCCCTTCACCGATGGCGCTTGTGGCGGCGCGGCTTCAACCAGGCGGTGCTGATCGGCGAAGGCGTGGCCCGGCGCAGCGGCGTGCCGATGGCGCGACAGGTCCTCCAGCGGGTGCGCGCCACGCCGCTGCTGCGCGGACTGGCCCCGAAGCAGCGGCGCGCGGCGGTGACGGCGGCGTTCCGCGTCACCGATCCGGCGGCGGTGAAGGGGCGGCATGTCGTGCTGGTCGACGATGTCTATACCACCGGCGCGACGGCGGGGGCGTGCGTCCGCGTGCTGCTGGCGGCGGGAGCGTCGTCGGTGGCGATCCTGTGCTGGGCGCGGGTCATCGAAGGGGCGGGCGATTGACAAGCGGCGTCCCGCGCCACACCTGAAGGGCATGGCAAAGGTCGAAATCTACACCAAGGCGTTCTGCCCCTATTGCACGCGGGCCAAGGCGCTGCTCGCCTCCAAGGGCGTCGAGCCCCAGGAATATGACATCAGCATGGGCGGCCCTCAGCGCGCCGAGATGATCGAGCGCGCGAACGGACGGACCACCGTGCCGCAGGTCTTTATCGACGGCCAGCATATCGGCGGTTCGGACGATCTGGCGGCGCTCGACAAGCGCGGAGGACTCGACCCGCTTCTGGCGGCATGACCCAAATCGCGGTGTTGCAGATGACGGCGGGGATCGATCCTGCCGTCAATGCACAGGTTCTGGAAGGTGCCATTGCGGAAGCGGCGGCGCGCGGTGCGGCGATGCTGTTCACGCCGGAGATGTCCGGGCTGATCGACCGCGATCGTGTGCGGGCGGCCGCGCATCTGGTCGCCGAGGACGCTGACCCCCTGCTGGCGCGTGTTCGTGCGGCGGCGGCGGCGCATGGCCTTTGGGTCCATCTCGGCTCGCTTGCGGTGCGGGGAGCGGACGGGCGGCTGGCCAATCGCGGCTATGTCATCGACGACCGGGGCGACATTCGCGCCCGCTATGACAAGATGCACCTGTTCGACGTCGACCTGCCCAGCGGCGAAAGCTGGCGCGAATCGGCGTCCTATGCGCCGGGCGAGCAGGCGGTCGTGGTCGATACGCCGGTCGGTCGGCTGGGCCTGGCCATCTGTTACGACCTGCGTTTCCCGGCTCTGTTCGCCGCGCTGACCGGGGCGGGGGCGACGATCCTGTCGGTGCCTGCGGCCTTTACCCGGCCGACCGGCGCGGCGCACTGGCATGTGCTGCTCCGTGCCCGCGCGATCGAGGCGGGGGTGCATCTGGTCGCCGCCGCGCAGACCGGCGAACATCAGGACGGCCGCGCCACCTATGGCCATTCGCTGGTCGTGGGTCCGTGGGGCGAGGTGCTGCTCGACATGGGCGAGGCGGCGGGGCTGGGCTTTGCCGAGATCGATCCGGCGCAGGTCGAATCGGTGCGCGAACGCCTGCCCGCGATCCGCCATCGCCGCACCATTCCGCCGGTGGTGCAGGCGTGATCGTCTTCGACCTGCGCTGTTCGGGCGGCCATGTGTTCGAAGCGTGGTTCGCCTCCTCGACCGCCTATGCCGAACAGCGCGACAAGGCGCTGGTCGAATGCCCGCTGTGCGGCGACCGCAGCATCGAAAAGGCGGTGATGGCGCCGCAGATCGCCGCCAAGGGCAACAGCAAGCCTGACCGGCCCAGTCCGCAGGCCATGAAGGCCGCCCTCGAACATCTCGCCCAGGCGCAGGCGAAGATGCTGGAGACATCCACCTGGGTCGGCGGCGCCTTTGCCGAGAAGGCGCGGGCCATGCATGAGGGCGACGCGCCCGTGGCGCAGATCCATGGTCAGGCCAGCCTGGCCGAGGCCAAGGCGCTGATCGAAGACGGGGTGCCGGTCGCGCCCTTGCCCTTGCCGGTCGTGCCGCCCAAGCTGGCGAACTGACCGACGGTCGCGCCGTCAAACCCCTCTGGACCACGTCACGCGCCGCCTGTATCACCCGGCCTGCATGAGGCCCCGTAGCTCAGCAGGATAGAGCATCAGATTCCTAATCTGAGGGCCACTGGTTCGAATCCAGTCGGGGTCACCATGCGAGATGCGGGCAGCATCGGTGCCGCAGATGAACAATCATGACGATTGCGCAACGATCTTTTTTATAAGTCAAATGACAATCGAGACATGAAACGCGATCTTAAGAGGTCGATGCCATAACCGCCCCATATTCCGGGTGGTGCATGATGAAAAATCTGAAGATCAGCGGCAAATTGTTCGTGGCGTTCGGCATCCTCGCCGCCGCCCTGGTTGTCACGATGGTGCTGTCCATCATGAGCCAGCAGCATTTGAACAGCGTGGCGGAAAATCTGGGACGTGTCCGGCGCGACAAGCTGGTCGCCATGTCGCGGATCAACACGGCGACGTCCGACTACCGCATCTATGAGGCGACAGTCGTGCTCTCGCCCGAACCCGATCAGATCAACGCCGCCTATCGGAATTTGCAGGAACGGTCGCAGACGATCGCCAAAAGCGAAGCCTTTCTCGATCGGACGCTGTCGTCGCCCCGGGCCATCGAACAATTCCGTACCTTCCGTGACCATTGGAACGAGTTTGAGCAACAGTCACGCAAGACGGTCGATCTCGGCCGCCAGAATCTGAATGCCGAGGCGCTGGCCAGTTTTCGGGCGAGCAAGCGCATCTTCGATACGGCGAACAAGGACGCCTCCGTCATGACCGACATTCAGGTCGGCCTGATGGACAAGGAGATGAAAGAGGCGAATCAGGATTATATCTGGTCGCGCAACGCCTCGATCGCCATTTCGGTGCTGGTGCTCGCCCTGACCGCCTATCTGCTGATGATCCTGATCCGGGGCATCGCCAATCCACTGGCGGCGATGACCGCCGCGATGCGGAAGCTGGCGGCGGGTGACCTGAACACCAGGCTGGAGGTCGAACCGCGCCGCGACGAAGTGGGCCAGCTGGCCGAGGCGATGGTTGCGTTCCGCGACCAGCTCGCAGGGGCGGAGCGCGCCAAGGCCGAACAGACCAGCCTGATCGTCAGCAGCATCGGCAGCGGCCTCGACGCGCTGGCGCAGGGCGACCTGACCAGGCGGATCGACGCGGACCTGACCGGCCCGTTCGAAAAGCTGAAGCAGGACTTCAACCATGCGATGGACTCGGTCTCCGCCACGCTGGCCGCGGTGAACGCCAGCGCGCAAGGGATCACCAACGGCGCCGCCGATATCCGCGAGGCGTCGGACGACCTGTCGCACCGGACCGAGCAGCAGGCGGCCAGCCTGGAGGAAACCGCCGCGGCGATGCACGAGATCACCGAGACGGTTCGCGAAACGGCGGAAAATGCCAAGCGCGCCAATCAGGCGGTCACCGAAACCCGCACCGATGCCGACCAGTCGACCGATGTGGTGCGCAAGGCCGTCGAGGCGATGCACGGTATCGAACGCTCGTCGCACGAGATCAGCGAGATCATCGCGGTGATCGACGGCATCGCCTTCCAGACCAATTTGCTGGCGCTGAACGCCGGTGTCGAGGCCGCGCGCGCCGGGGATGCGGGCAAGGGCTTTGCGGTGGTCGCCTCCGAAGTGCGTGCGCTGGCGCAGCGTTCGGCCGATGCGGCCAAGGACGTGAAGGAGCGGATCACCGCCTCGACCCAGCAGGTCGATGCCGGGGTGCAGCTGGTCGCGCAGGCGGGCAATGCCCTGACCCGCATCACCGGCCGGATCGGCGAGATCAACGCGCTCGTCTCCGACATCGCCTCGGCCGCGGCGCAGCAGGCGACGGGCCTGCAGCAGGTCAACACCGCCGTCGCCGAGATGGACGGGGTCACCCAGCAGAATGCCGCGATGGTCGAACAGGCGACCGCCGCCGCGCGCAGCCTGTCGGAGGAAACCGGCAACATGACCCGTGAGGTGGCCCGCTTCCGCCTCATCGACGGCGGCATGGTCACGCGGACCCCCGCGCCGGTGGTCCATCACTCGCCGGTCCACCAGCTCCAGGCCCGGGTGGCGCAGGCGACTCCCCGGATCACCGCCGCCGCCCCGCGCGTCGCCCGCACGTCCGGTGCCGCCGCCGCCGCGGTTGCGGTCGATGACGGCGACTGGTCGGAGTTCTGATCCCTCTCAACGGGGGATGAGGCAAAGCCCGTTCGTCACAGCCGCCCGACGATCGTCCCGGCGCGGATCGCATCCCCCTCGACCAGCGGCTCCGCCAGTTTCATCCCCCTGGGCAGGAACAGGATGATGGTCGAGCCATGCTCGAACCAGCCCATCTCCTCGCCCTTGCCGAGGCGGGCGGAACAGGCGGTGCGGCCGGGGCCATGGTCACGGAGTGTCGCGACCGTGTCCAGGCAGTGCAGGCGGATGCTCGCGACCAGGATCGCGGCGACCGGCACGATCAGCAGCGGATGTCCCGACACCAGGGTGCGCGCCTCGATCACCGCGCGTTCGTTGCGACAGAACAGGCGCTCGACCCGCTTCAGCGCGATCGGGTTCACGTTCCAGCAGTCGCCCGACAGATAGGTCACGCCCTCCACCACGATATCCGTCGGCGCATGGAAACGATGATACATGCCCGCCGTCAGCCGCAAGGTCAGGAAGGACCCGTCGCGGAAACGCTCGACCAGTTCGGGATCGGGGATCAGGTCGCCCAACCTGTAGGGGAAGCCCTTCACCTGATAGAGCCGGTCGCCCTCGATGCGGCCATGCGCACCCACGATCGCGTCGCAGGGCGAGGCGATGGTATCGGGGTCGCTGTCGAACGCACGCGCGCCGTCGCGCAAGGAACGGACGAATCCGTCGCGCAGGGACTTGAACCGGGTCGTGCGCGCATCGGACAGGTCGACGCCCGCGAAGAATTTCCACAGCGCCAGGCTGGGTCCGGCGATCAGCGGATGCTCGATCCGGGCAAGCCGCCCGACCAGTTTCGTCGCGAAGCGGCGCGGCAGGCGGTTGGTGACGAGGAAATTGATATCCTCGTTCAGGAAGAACCGCATGATGGGTCCGCGCATTGTCATGCCTCCGTCATGGGCACGCGGTCAAAGGCCGCATGAACCCGATTCTCACTGGCCTGCTGGCCGCTTCCGCCGGTGCCGTCGCCCTGACGAAAGGGCATCGGCGGCTGACCCTGTCGCGCGCCAAGCATCCGGGGCTGGGCGGCCATGTCCGCATGGCCAAGCGGATCGCCGGGCAGATTCCCTTCTACAGCTATGGCGAGGATCGCTTCTTCCAAGTCGACGATGCGCCGGATCCGGTCGCTGCGCAGCGCCGCGCCGGGTTCGAGCGGCTGGGCGCGCTGTTCGCCGAGCGTTTCGCACAGACTCTGGCGCTGACCCGCGAGACGCGCCCGGGCCTGTCCGACCTGCAATTCACCGGCGCGTATCGCGTGCCCTTCCAGTTTCGCGAGAAGGTGCGCACCACGCTGGCCACCGGCGCCTTCTATCAGCGCTCCGAGGGGCCGATCCTGGTCGATCTGGACGGCAACCGGCTGATCGACCTGACCGGTTCCTACGGCGTCAACCTGTTCGGCAACGACTTCTACAAGCAGACCATGGCCGAGGGGGCGGCGATGGTCGCCGATCTGGGCGGGGTGCTGGGGTCCTTCCACCCGGTCGTCGCCGACAATGTCCGCCGCCTGACCGAATTGTCGGGGATGGACGAGGTGTCCTTCCACATGTCGGGCACCGAGGCGGTGATGCAGGCGGTGCGGCTGGCGCGCTATCACACCCGCAGGCCGCGTCTGGTGCGCTTCGCGGGGGCCTATCATGGCTGGTGGGGCGATGTGCAGCCCGGCATCGGCAACCCGGTTCCCGCCGACCGCACGCTGACGCTGGCCGACATGTCCGAGCGGACGCTGAAGGTGCTGGCGACGCGCAAGGATATCGCCTGCGTGCTGGTCAATCCGCTCCAGGCGATGCACCCCAATGGCTCGGCCCCCTCGGACGGCCAGCTGGTCGATGGCGGGCGCAAGGCGGGGGCGGATCTGGTCGCCTATCGCGACTGGCTGCATCGGCTGGCCGCGACCTGCCGCGCCAATGGCATCGTCCTGATCTTCGACGAGGTGTTCATGGGCTTCCGCCTGGCGAAGGGCGGGATGCCGGAATATTTCGGGGTGAAGCCCGACCTCATCACCTATGGCAAGACGCTGGGCGGTGGCCTGCCGGTCGGCGTGCTGTGTGGTCCCGCCAATCTGATGAAGCGCTGGCGCGAGGATCGGCCGGTCGACATCTGCTTCGCGCGCGGGACCTTCAATTCGCACCCCATGGTGATGGGGGCGATGAACGCTTTCCTGCGGCGGCTCGACACACCCGAGGTGGCAGCGCTGTATGACGGGCTGGACGAACGCTGGAACGCCCGCGCGGCGATGTTCAATGCGCGGATGGCGGAGGCCGGGCTGCCCTTGTCGGTCGCGCATGTCCAGACGATCTGGACCATCCTCTATTCGGTCGCCTCGCCCTATCACTGGATGCTGCAATATTATCTCCGGGCGCACGGCTTGGCGTTGAGCTGGGTCGGGACCGGGCGGCTGATCTTCAGCCTCGATATCGACGACACCCTGTTCGCCGAGATTTGCGACCGCTTCGTTGCAGCGGGACAACAGATGCGTGACGATGGGTGGTGGTGGACCTCGCCGGAGGCACCGCAGGATTTGAAGGCGGCGAACAAGGCCATTCGGCGGCGGATACTGAAGGAGTCGCTGGCGGTGCGGTTGGGGTGGGGAGGGTA
>NZ_MQUI01000053.1:0-22147 GCF_001970915.1 Sphingomonas sp. Sph1(2015) | reverse complement strand
CGAGCCCCGAAATGGCGGGCAAGACCTCGCTGCTCGACCTGAACGACCGTATCTGCAAATGGCCGATCGGCCATCCGGGCGAGCCGGACTTCCACTTCTGTGGCGACAAGGTGAATCCGGGCTTCCCCTATTGCGTCGCGCATTGCGGCCACGCCTATCAGGCGCAGCTGCCCCGCCGCGACCGCCGCCCGCCGCCGCCTTTGCCCTTTGGCGGCCCGCGCGTCCGCTGATCCGGGGATGAAAAAAGCCCGCCGGTTTCGCGACCGGCGGGCTTTTTCGTTGGCGGGCGTATTCCCTTGGCCTTCGACTTCGCTCAGGCTGAACGGCGTTTAGGGTCAAACCTCCGTTCGCACTGAGCAAAGTCGAAGTGCACGCCCCAACTCACCAAAGGGCGGCCCCGACAGGAACCGCCCCCTCACCTCAGAACCGGAACGCCGCCGTCGCGCGAAGCGAATGCCAGCGGAACTTGTCGTCCGACCGGCGAATATCCGTGCCCGCCGTATTCGGCGCCAGCACGAACGGATTGTTCGCGGGCGCAGACCCCTGCGTCACCCGGACGCGCGTGTCGTCGTCGCGATACTGGTGGTACATATATTCCATGCCGATCGAGAAGTTGCGCCCGATCTTCTGCTCGATACCGCCGCCGCCGAGGAAGCCGAACTGGTTGCGCTTGCCGCCGATCGCAAAGGCGTTCGACCCGTTCGAGGTCGCGAACTCGCGGTTGATCCGGGCATAGCCGCCGCCGAACGTGCCGTAGAACAGCGTGTTGTTCGCGGCATAACCGGCGCGACCGCGGACCGAGGCTTCCCAGTCGATGCTGCGGGTCATGGTGTACCAGGCGGGCGTGGTCGAAAAGGCCGAGACGCTGTCGGTGATCTCCGACTTACCGAACTCGCCCACTGCGCCGTACACGATGTTGCCGACCTGATGGTCGACGCCGACCCGGCCATAATAGGCGATGCCGTCCTTGTCGTTGTCGCAGCCGGTGGCGGCGTTCTGCGGCGACAGGACGCTGCGCGCACGGCCGTTGCAGAAGCCCGGCGAGAAGGCGTTGGCGCCGGTCGATGTCGTCACCACGTCGCCGAACCGTCCGTCCAGATTGCGGTCGAACAGGAAGCGCGAGCCGACATCGTTGGGCTGCACGTCATAGCCGAAGCTGCCACCGACATAGACGCCGGAGAAGGGCGCGTCGTCCGCGCCCGTATAGGTGCCGTCCTGCGCCATGGCCGGCGCGGCGATCATCGCCGAGGCCAAGGCCCCCGCCATCCAGAATTTCATCATTATCACTCCCGTACCCTTGGCATAAAGGTAACGGGCCAACGGTCCGGCCCCGTGGAAATATCCCATGTTGGATTTTCGGCAAAGTTTTGTTGCAATCCTGCCACGCGCCACGAAGCTGGCGCAAGCGCGCCGCAGCGCCTATAGTTCCCGTTATGTCCAATGATCTGTTCGCGGGCAGTGCCCGTCCCCAACCCGCCTATGACGCCTCCTCGATCGAGGTGCTGGAGGGGCTGGAGCCGGTTCGTCGTCGCCCGGGCATGTATATCGGCGGCACCGACGAACGCGCGCTGCACCATCTGGCGGCCGAAGTGCTCGACAATGCGATGGACGAGGCGGTGGCGGGCCATGCCAACCGGATCGAGGTCAAGCTGGAGCCGGGCAACCGCCTGACCATCGTCGACAATGGGCGCGGCATCCCGGTCGATCCGCACCCCAAATTCCCCGACAAGTCGGCGCTGGAGGTCATCCTGTCGACGCTCCACTCGGGCGGCAAGTTCACCGGCAAGGCCTATGCGACGTCAGGCGGCCTGCACGGCGTCGGCATCTCGGTGGTCAACGCGCTGTCGTCGGACACGGTTGTCGAGGTGGCGCGCGAACGTATCCTCTATCGCCAGCGCTTCGCGAAGGGCGCGACGCTGGGTCCGCTGGAGACGGTCGGCGCCGCCCCCAACCGGCGCGGCACCAGCGTCGCCTTCACGCCCGACACCGAGATTTTCGGCCCCGAACTCCACTTCAAGCCCGCGCGCCTGCACAAGCTGGTCCGCTCCAAGGCCTATCTGTTCGCGGGCGTCGAGATCCGCTGGCACTGCGCGTCCGAACTCATCACCGACGACACGCCCGCCGAGGCGGTGTTCCAGTTCCCCGGCGGTCTGGCTGATCACCTGAAGGAACAGATTGGCGGCCGCGAATGCGCGACGGCCGATTTCTTCTCCGGCAATCAGGACTTTCCCGCCGAGCAGGGCCGCGTCGAATGGGCGGTCGCCTGGCCGCTGTGGAGCGACGGCAGCTATAGCTGGTATTGCAACACCATCCCGACCCCCGATGGCGGCACCCACGAACAGGGCCTGCGGCAGGCACTGGTCCGGGGCCTGCGCGCGTTCGGCGAGCTGGTGAACCAGAAAAAGGCCAAGGACATCACCGCCGACGACCTGATGGTCGGCTCCGAACTGATGCTCTCGGTCTTCATCCGCGAACCGCAATTCCAGAGCCAGACCAAGGACCGGCTGACCAGCCCGGAAGCCGCCGGTCTGGTCGAAAAGGCGGTCCGCGACCATTTCGACCATTATCTCTCGGCCAACATGGATCGCGGCAAGGCGCTGCTCGGCTATGTGCTCGACCGGATGGACGAGCGGCTGCGCCGCAAGGCCGAGCGCGAGGTCAAGCGCAAGACCGCGACCAGCGCACGCAAGCTGCGCCTCCCCGGCAAGCTGACCGACTGCTCGGCCGACAGCCCCGAAGGCACCGAGCTGTTCATCGTCGAGGGCGACTCGGCAGGCGGCTCGGCGAAACAGGCGCGCGACCGCAAGACGCAGGCGATCCTGCCGATCCGCGGCAAGATCCTGAACGTGGCGTCGGCCACCTCGACCAAGATCCTGCAAAACCAGGAGATCGCCGACCTGACGCTGGCCATGGGCTGCGGCACGCGCAAGGATTGCGACCCGACCCAGCTGCGTTACGAAAAGGTCGTCATCATGACCGACGCCGACGTGGACGGCGCGCATATCGCCACGCTGCTGATGACCTTCTTCTTCCAGGAAATGCCCGATCTGGTCCGGCGCGGGCATCTCTATCTCGCCCAGCCGCCGCTCTATCGCCTGACGGTCGGTGCCAAGTCGCTCTACGCCCGCGACGATGCCCACCGCGCCGAGCTGGAACGCACCGCCTTCAAGGGCAAGAAGGTCGATGTCGCCCGCTTCAAGGGCCTGGGCGAGATGAACCCCGGCCAGCTGCGCGAAACGACGATGGACCCCGCCAGCCGCAGCCTGATCCGCATCACCCTGCCCCAGGAATATGAGGAGCGTGCAGGCGTGAAGGACCTGGTCGACCGGCTGATGGGCAACAACCCGGCGCACCGCTTTGCCTTCATCCAGGAGAATGCGGCGCGGCTGGATGAGGAAGTGATCGACGCCTGATCGGGCGGGTGTTGTTTCGATTTTTGCTATCGGCTATCGTGGCGAAGGGCGGCCCTTGATGCCGCCCTTTGCTGTTTGAAGGAGACGTCCCGTGACCATCACCGCCCTGATGCCCGTTTACCCACGGTGCGGGGTGCGTCCGGTCCGAGGCGAGGGCGTCTATCTGTACGGCGAGGACGGCGAGCAGTATCTGGATTTCGCCGCCGGGATCGCGGTCAACGCGCTGGGCCATGGCCACCCGAAGCTGGTCGAGGCCATCGCCAGGCAGGCCGCGACGCTGATGCATGTGTCGAACCTGTATGGCAGCCCGCAGGGCGAGCATTTCGCCCAGCGGCTGGTCGATTCGACCTTTGCCGACACGGTGTTCTTCACCAATTCGGGCGCCGAGGCGGTCGAGTGCGCGATCAAGACCGCGCGCCGCTATCACTTCGCCAATGGCAATCCGCAGCGCCACACGCTGATCACGTTCAACAATGCCTTCCATGGACGGACGCTGGGTGCGATCTCGGCGACCAACCAGCCCAAGATGCGCGACGGGTTCGAGCCGCTGCTGCCGGGCTTCGCCTATGCCCCGTTCGACGATCTGGAAGCGGCGCTGGCGCTGATCGACGAGAATACCGCCGGTTTCCTGGTCGAGCCGATCCAGGGTGAAGGCGGCCTGCGTCCCGCCAGCATGGAGTTCCTCCAGGGCCTGCGCAAGGCGTGCAACGAGCATGGCCTGCTGCTGGTGCTGGACGAGGTGCAGTGCGGGTACGGCCGGACCGGCAAGTTCTTCGCGCATGAGCTGTACGGCGTGACGCCCGACATCATGGCGGTGGCGAAGGGGATCGGCGGCGGTTTCCCGCTGGGCGCGTGCCTGGCGACCGAGGAAGCGGCCAAGGGCATGGTCATCGGTACGCACGGTTCGACCTATGGCGGCAACCCGCTGTCCATGGCGGCGGGCGAGGCGGTGCTGGACGTGATCCAGGAGCCGGGCTTCCTCGAACATGTCGAGGCGATGGGCCAGCGCCTGCGCTCAACCCTCGAACAGATGATCCCCAACTTCGACCATCTGTTCGAGGAAGTGCGCGGCCATGGCCTGATGCAGGGCCTGAAGATGAAGAGCGACAGCCGTCGTTTCGTCGCGCATTGCCGCGACAACCATGGGCTGCTGCTGGTCGCGGCGGGCGAGAATGTCATCCGCATCCTGCCGCCGCTGGTCATCGACGAAAGCCACATCACCGAGTTCGCGACGAAGCTGTCCGACGCCGCGCGCGTCTACGTCCCCGCCGCCGACGATTGATGATCCCTGCCACCCCGGCGGCGCATAACCGCCGGGGGACGGAGTACCGACCCATGACGATCCGCCACTTCCTGAACCTCGCCGACGCCGGTCCCGAGGGTGTGACCGCCATTTTGCAGGACGCGCAGGCCCGCAAGGCCGCCCGCGCCGGTTTCACCAAGGGTCGCGTCGACGCCGACACACCACTCGCGGGCCACACGCTCGCCATGGTGTTCGAGAAGAACTCGACCCGTACCCGCGTCAGCTTCGACATGGCGATCCGCCAGCTCGGCGGCACCTCGATCGTTCTCGATGCGGGCACGATGCAGCTGGGCAGGGGCGAGACGATCGCCGACACCGCGCGCATCCTGTCGGGCTATACCGACGCGATCATGATCCGCACCGACGACCATGCCAAGGTCGAGGAAATGGCGCATTACGCGACCGTGCCGGTCATCAACGGCCTGACCGACCTGTCGCACCCCTGCCAGATCATGGCCGACCTGCTGACCGTGATCGAGGCGGGCAAGACCCTGACCGGCCTGAAGGTCGCGTGGCTGGGCGACGGCAACAATGTCCTGCACTCGATCGTCGAGGCGGGCGGGCTGCTCGGCTTCGAGGTGGTTGCCGCCTGCCCCACCGGCTATCACCCGGAAGCGGGCACGCTGGCGCTGGGCCAGGGTCGCGCGACCTGCACCACCGATCCGCGTGCGGCGGTCGAGGGGGCGGACATCGTCGTCACCGACACCTGGATCTCGATGGGCCAGGCCCATGCCGAGGAAAAGCTGGCCGCGATGATGCCCTATCAGGTCAATGCCGACCTGATGGCGCTGGCCAAGCCGGATGCGAAGTTCCTCCACTGCCTGCCCGCGCACCGCGACGAGGAAGTGACGGGCGACGTGATCGATGGTCCGCAGTCATTGATCTGGCCGGAGGCGGAGAACCGCCTCCATGCCCAGAAATCGGTGCTGCGCTGGTGCTTCGGCCAAGTGTGAAATCGGCTCGGTTGATCGCAGGCCGGGCCATACTATCTATGGAAAGGCTGGCGGGTTCGTCGGCCTTTTCTCTTTCCCCTGCCATACCGGCACCATATCGCCCGGATTTCCTCCGGTGCGTAAAGGCACGAGCATGACCGACATCACCCTGCCCGACCTCGACCGCGCGATCGGTTTCATCATCCCAGAGCATCATGCGCGCGGGCGGCTGGTTCGGCTCGGCCCGGTGCTGGACGAGATTCTGGCGGCCCATGCCTATCCGCCCGCGATCGAACGGCTGCTGGCCGAAGCGCTGACCCTGACCGCGCTGATGGGCGCGACGCTGAAGGACACCAGTGGCCAGCTGACCATCCAGACACGCAGCGACAGCGGCGTGATCCGGCTGCTGGTGTGCGATTATCGCGGTGGCGAGCTGCGCGGCTATGTCCAATATGACGAGGACCGTCTGGCCGAGCTGCCCGCAGAACCGACGCTGTTCGCGCTGTTCGGGCAGGGTTATCTGGCCATCACCTTCGACCTGGCGATGACCGACGAGCGTTATCAGGGCATCGTGCCGCTGGACGGCGACACGCTGTCGAGCGCCGCCGAGAGCTATTTCATCCAGTCCGAGCAGATCCCCAGCCTGCTGCGCGTCGGAATAACCAAGGGGCCGGACGGACGCACCGTCGCGGGCGGCCTGTTCCTCCAGCATCTGCCTGAGGGCGAGGAAGGCCGCGAGCGCCTGCACGTCAAGCTCGACCATCCCGAATGGGAGCATGTCCATGCACTGGGCCAGACCATGCAGGTCGAGGAGCTGGCCGATGCCGCGCTGCCGCTGGAGACGCTGGTGTGGCGTCTGTTCAACGAGGAACAGAATGTCCGCGTGTCGGAAAGCCCGGCGATCGTGCGCGGTTGCCGCTGTTCGGCAGAGTATATCGCCAGCGTCATCACCAAATTCTCGGTCGAGGAACGGCGCGAGATGGCGGATGCGGATGGCCTGATCCAGGTCGACTGCGCCTTCTGCGCGAAGAAGTTTCCGGTGCCCTTCGACGCGGAAGCAGCGGCCTGATCCTGAAATCCTCCCCGGAACGGGGAGGTGGCAGCGCGTCAGCGCTGACGGAGGGGGGCTTCTAAATCGGACGTCCCTTGCGGCACGCCCCCTCCACCATGCTGAGCATGGTCCCCCTCCCCGTACCGGGGAGGATCAGCCGCCCAGCGCCTCGACCAGCGCCTTAACCTTTTGCTGGCGCCATTGCGGCAGCGGGGCGACCAGCCAGTATCCCATGCGTGAGGGCACCGCTTCGCCGGTGGCGACCACGCGCCCCTCGGCGAGGTCGCGTTCGGCGAGCAGTTGCGGAACGATGGCCCGGCCCAGCCCGGCAGCGACCGCATCGATCGCGAGGCCCGCATCGGTCACACGGACCAGCGGCGTCCCCTCTTCCGGCGCACCCGGCCAGGCGATCAGCGGCGCATTGGCGGGGCCGATCGGAATCATCCCGTCCGACTCGATCGCCTCGCCCTCCAGCCCGCCGGGGCCATCGCCCCAGCGGATGGCGAGGTCCAGATTGGCCTCGGTAAAGTCCAGCCCCTCGTCCGACGCGATCAGCGAGAAACGCAGGTCCGGGTCGCGCGCGGCGATGACGGCCAGGCGCGGCATCAGCCACTTCTCGGTCACGTCGCGCGGCGCGGCGATGGTCAGCGACTTGGAGGACTGGCCGGCCTGCATCGCGCGCACGGCATCCTCGAATTGCAGGAACCCTGCACGCAAGGGCGCCAGCCCCGCCTCGGCCTCGGGCGTCAGTTCCAGCCCGCGCGTCGTGCGGCGGAACAGGACGACGCCCAGCGTATCCTCCAGCGCGCGAATCTGCTGCCCGACGGCCGCGGGGGTAACGGCCAGCTCGTCGGCGGCGCGGGTGAAGCTCAGATGGCGGGCGGCGGCGTCCAGCACGCGCAGGCCGTTGAGCGGCAGATGCGTCCGCTTCATGTCTCCACCGCCGGGGCGATGAGCGCGAAATGGGGGATGGCCACGTCGAAGGTCACGCCGTCCGCGCCGACCATCCGGTAACTGCCCTGCATCGCCCCGCTGGTCGTCGCCAGCGGACAACCCGAGACATAATCATAGGACGCGCCCGGCTGAATCACCGGCTGTTCGCCGACCACGCCCTCGCCCTCGACCGAATGGCGGGCGCCGCGCGCATCGGTGATGATCCAGCGGCGGGTGAGCAGCTGGACCGGCTGGTCGCCCTCATTCTCGATACGGACATGATAGGCCCAGAACCAGCGCCCCCGCTGCGGCTCGGACTGTTCGGGCAGATAGCTGACCGACACCCGGACCGTCACCGGCCCGGTGGTCAGCGCATGGGAGAAGAGCGCCTTCACAGACCCACGACGCGGAGTGCCTGGTCGAGATCGTCGATCAGGTCGTCCGCATCCTCCAGCCCGACATTCAGGCGCAGCATCCCCTCGCCGATGCCCATCTCGACCCGCTTGTCCTCGGCGACGCCCGCATGGGTGGTCGAGGCGGGATGGGTCATCAGCGAGCGCGAGTCGCCGATATTGTTCGAGATATCGATCAGCTCCAGCGCATCGAGCAGACCATGCGCCTGTTCGCGACCGCCATCGAGTTCCAGCGCGAAGATGCTGCCGCCCGCCTTCATCTGGCGCATGGCGAGCTCATGCTGCGGATGGCTGGGCAGCGCCGGGCACAGGATGCGCGGCACCCGGCCCTCCAGGAAGGTCGCGACCTTCAGCGCCGACTCCGACTGGCGATGGATACGCAGGTCCAGCGTCTCCAGCCCCTTCAACACCACCCAGGCGTTGAACGCCGACAGGGTCGGTCCGGTGTTGCGGGTGAAGGGCAGCAGCGTGTTGGTGATGAAGTCCTCGGTCCCGCACACCGCACCCGCCAGCACGCGCCCCTGCCCGTCCATCATCTTGGTGGCGGAATAGGCGGTGACGTCCGCGCCGAACTCCATCGGCCGCTGGAGCGCAGGGGTGGCGAAGGCATTGTCGACGACCGTGGTGATGCCACGTTCGCGCGCAATGGTGCAGATCGCCTGGAGATCGGCCACGTCCATGGTCGGATTGGCGGGCGTCTCGAAGAAGAAGACCTTGGTCTCGGGGCGCACCGCATCGAGGAACGCCTGCGGGTCGCGCGCATCGACGACGGTGGTGGCGATGCCGAACTTGGGCAACAGCGTATCGGTCAGCCAGCGGCACGACCCGAACGCCGCACGGCCGCCGACCAGATGGTCGCCCGCCTGCAACTGGCAGAGCAGCACCGCCGTCATCGCCGCCATGCCCGACGCCATGGTGCGGCACGCCTCCGCGCCCTCCAACAGCGCGATACGCTGTTCCAGCATCTCGACGGTCGGGTTCTGGAGGCGGGAATAGGTCATCCCCTCCTGCTCGCCCGCGAACCGTGCCGCCGCGTCCCCTGCCCGGTCATAGCAATAGCCCGAGGTCAGGAAGAGCGCCTCGGAGGTCTCGCCATATTCCGACCGCGCGGTGCCGCCGCGCACGGCCTGCGTCGCGGGACGCCATTGGGAGGTGATCGAACGGTCCTGGCCAGTCTTGCGCTTCATGCCCGTCCATTTGCCGGTCCGGGCAGCGGGGTTCAAGGATATTCGGACGCCCGCCCGTTATGTCAGCGTTACGACAGCGGAACGGAAAAGCATCCGATCCGGTTATTCCTCCCGATGCAAACAGGGAGAATGAGCATGAAGATCCGCATCGGCCTGCTGATGGCCGCCAGCCTGGTGTCGCTGTCCGCCTGCAATAGCAAGGGCACCGACAAGCTGGCCGAGAATGTCGAGAAGGCCGCCGACAACCGCGCCGATGGCATGGAAGATCAGGCCGACGCGCTGCGCAACCAGGCCAAGATGCTCGACAAGCAGGCGGAAAAGACCCGCGACTATGCCGAGGATCGCGCCGATGCGATCAAGGCGGCGGACGTCAACGCCGCCGCGATGAGCCCGGAGCATCGCGAGGCGGTCATCGACAACCAGGCCGCCGCCGTCCGGTAACGCCACCCCGCTCCTCCCCGATCTGGGGAGGAGCCCCCGTCATGCACGATAGAGCGCGCCCTGCCCGCTACGCGCCCGCCCCCAGATCTCTTCGTCGGAAAGGGTCGTCTGGATCAGTTCGACCGGCACGCCGCCATCGTCGATGATCGCGACATGATAGCCGTCGATCGGCTCATAGGGGCCAAGCAACACCGTCTCCCCCTCGATCGCCGCCGCCAGATCGGCGATCTTGAAGGCGGGATGCGGCATGGTGCGGATCAGCGGGTGCAGCGGCGAGTCGGGCGTGAAGCGGTGCCACTGGATACGGAATTTGCCGGGATTGTCGGCGGTGTAGAGCCCGGCCTTGGCGCTGAATTGCTCGCCATCATGGGGAATATCCGTCGGGATACCCATGTGATGGAATTGATAATGGATGCCAGGCTTCATCCCGATCCTTTCACGCCGTCCTGAAGCGGGGGGCCGATGAGGGGCCGCCCCGCCCCCATCCTTACTGCGCCTCGCGGTGGTTCGTCACCTTGCCGTAAATGGGCTTGTCGACCGTGGCCAGCCTGTCGCTCGCATCCCCGGTCAGGTCGAAGAAGAGCACCCGGTTTGCCCCCGCCTTCAGCCACGGCGCGGGTGTGTAGAGCGTATGGACCGGCCCGATGCTCCAGAAACGGCCGAGATTATGGTCGTTCAGCCACACCTGCCCCTTATGCGCGCCCCGCATGTCGAGATAGGTGTCGCCGGGCTTGGCCACCGTCATCGTCGCCTCATAGAAACATGGCCCGTTGCACGGCTTGGCCGACAGTTTCAGCGACGCCAGATTGTCCATCGGCAGGCGGAACATCTGCCAGTCGCTCAAGGGAGCGCCCGCCAACGTCACCGCGCCGGTCAAACCCGCCTGCTCGGTGCGGATCGCATGGGAATAGTTCACGCGGCCGGTATTTTCGACCAGGATATCCAGCGTCGCGGGCTTGGCGCGCGCGGGCAGTTCCACCGTCTCCTGGTCCAGTCGCCGGTCGAGCGTGCCGACCAGCGTCTTGTCCAGATACACCTGCGCATAGCTGTGCATCCCCTTCAGGGTCAGCGGCCCCGCCGCACCTGCGGGCACGGTCACGCGGTAGAGGACGTACCCGTAATTCTGGTCGAGTTCCTCGAACGTCTTCGGCTGCGCGGCACGCACCGGCGCGGGCAGATTGTCCCAGAGCGACGCGCTGCGCCGCACCGCCGATACCGGGAAGGTCGTGGCGACCGTGGCTGCGGGCGTCGGCGCGGCAGGCTTGCCCGTCACCTCGGCGATGGCGGCGGCGATCAGGCCGTATTTGTAGCGCGGATTGCCCGCCTCATCGATCGGCGCGTCATAGTCATAGCTGGTCGTATCGGGATGATAGTCCTTGCCGGTGTGCGAGTCCGCGCCGTTCATCCAGCCGAAGGTGGTGCCGCCATGCACCATGTAGAGCGAGATCGAATAGCCGCGCTTGAGCATATAGGCCATTTCCTCGGCCTCTTTCCTGCCGTCCGTCTCATGGTGCTCCTCGCCCCATTTGTCGAACCAGCCCGCCCAATACTCGCCGACCATGCGCAGACCGTCGGGACGGTATGCCTCCAGCTTGGCGACCGAGCTTTGCGCGCCGCCCGAGCCGAAATTCACGACCGAAGGCAGGTTCGGCAACGACCCCTTGGCCAGATCGCCGCCCTGATTCGACGTGAACAGGATGCCATCGGCGAACCCGGCACGCTTGTAGCTGGCCTCCAGCCCACGCAGATACGCCTGGTCGCTGCCGAACGCGCCATATTCATTTTCCAGCTGCACCGCGACGATCGGCCCGCCATTCTTCAGCAGCAGCGGCTTCACCTCCTGCCCCAGCCGCATCAGCCAGCGATCGACGGCGGCGGTGTACTTCGGATCGGTCGAGCGCAGGACGAGGCTACGGTCCTTGAGCAGCCAGGACGGATAGCCGCCCAGCTCCCATTCGGCGCAGACATAGGGGCCGGGGCGCAGGATCACGTCCAGCCCCTCGGCCTGGGCATCGCGGATGAAGGCGACGATGTCGTTCTGGCCGCTGAAATCATAGACGCCCGGGCGCGGTTCATGCGCGTTCCAGAAGGAATAGGTGGTGATGGTGTTCAGCCCCATCGCCTTGGCCTTGCGCAGGCGATCGCGCCAATAGGCGCGCGGGATGCGAGTATAGTGCATCTCACCCGAGATCACCTGATGCGGCTGACCGTTGCGCAGGAAACCCTTGCCCTGCACCGCGAAGGTCTTTGCCGGGCCGTCATTCGACAGGGGACCTTGCGCCGACATGCTTTGCGCCGTCAGGGGCGACAGCGCGGTGGCCGCCAGAATTGCGCACAAGGTGGATCGAACCGCTCGCGTCACGTCACTCTCCCGTTCATTCTGTCGCATTCGCACAGACGGGATTGAGGACACCTAATGTCACCCGCCCCCGCTTTGGGCATCATGGGTGCCATGCAAGACGGGGGTTCGTCAAATTGTCTGACGAATGAGCGACATTATCCTCACCGGCACGGGGAGGTGGCAGGCCGTCAGGCCTGACGGAGGGGGGCTTCCATGCACGGCATCATTGGCGGCACGCCCCCTCCACCACCGCTTCGCGGCGGTCCCCCTCCCCGTATCGGGGAGGATGGGCTGCTCAGGCCGCCTTCCACATGGGCTGCGCCATCGCGGGGGCTTGGGCGCCCAGGCGGAAGCGACCGACCTGATCCGTCATCGCGCTCGCCTCGCTCACCATTTCACGGGCGGCGGCAGAGGCTTCCTCGACCATGGCGGCATTCTGCTGCGTCACCGAGTCGAGGTCGCCGATCGCGATGGTGATCTGCGACGCGCTGCTCGCCTGTTGCTGGGAGGCGCTGGCGATATCGCCGATCAGCGTGGCCATCTCGCTGACCTGCGCGGCGATGCGCTGCAGCGTCGATCCGGCCGCGTCGACCTCCTGCACGCCCGAGCGGATCTGTGCATCCGACGCGCCGATGCGGCTCTTCACATCCTTGGCGGCGTCGGCCGAACGCTGCGCCAGCGCACGGACTTCGCTGGCGACCACGGCAAAGCCCTTGCCCGCGTCACCGGCGCGCGCCGCCTCGACGCCCGCGTTCAGCGCCAGCAAATTGGTCTGGAACGCGATGCCGTCGATCACGCCGATAATCTCGGAGATTTCATTGGAGGTGCGCTCGATCCCGCCCATCGCGTCCATCGCGCGCTGCACCACGACGCCGCTCTGCGCCGCATTCTGCTGCGCCGAGGCGGCGACCTGCGCGGCCTTGTTGCCGAACTGCGCGGTCTCCTGGATCGCGGTCGTCACCTGCCGCATCGCGGCGGCGGTTTCCTCCAGCGAAGCGGCCTGATGCTCCGTGCGCCGCGACAGGTCGCCCGCGGCCTTGCCGATCTCCAACGCCGCGCTATGCACCCGGCGCGACGAGGCGTTGATCGACTCGATGGATCCGCCCAGCATCTGTGCCGCCTCGTTGAAATGGAGGCGCAGCGGCTCGTAATCGTCGCGGAACGGCTTTTCGATCCGATGCATCAGGTCGCCATTGGCCAGGCGCGACAGCCCGTCCCCCAGCTGGTTCACGATCGCCATCGTCTCGCCCATTTCCTGGCACAGGACCAGCATGTCCTGCGGCGTCACGACATGCGCAGGGATCAGCGTGACCAGCATACGCACGATCTGACCGCGACTGTCGGTGTTCAGCCACTCGAATCGCGCAAAGCCCTCCTGAAGCGCCTGCGCCACCCGTTCGCCGACATGCACTTCGGTCGGGCGCCCGTCAGGCTGACAGGGCGCGGCAAAGGTCGCGGGCGAATGGCCCAGGATCGCCTGGAGCGGACGGTCATAGACCCGCGCGGCGGCCGGATTGGCCGAGACGAACTTGCCGCCCGAAAACAGCAGCATCGCATCAGGCGAATGATCGAACACGGCCTTGGCCATGACCTGATCGACATTCACTTCCTTTTTGCCAAGCCAACCCATCGCGCCATCCCATCCCTTGTTGCGGCTGCAATCGCCCCGACCGGCCAACGGCCTGCGTTCCAAAGCATCGACCTAACTCGAGTGTCTGAAAGTTTGGTTAGGGTGGCCCGCCGTTCCGAACGCGACCGAAAAAGCAATTGTCCCCTTGGGGCCGGTCGGCCATGACCGGGCTCATGCGCCGCCTGCTCGCCCCGTTCCATCGCCCGGTTCCGGCCCTGCTGGCCCTGTTGATCGCGGCACAGGCGCTGTTCTGCTGGCGGCTGACCATGCCGCCGATGCTGGTCTTCGACGAAGTGCATTACGTTCCCGCCGCGCGCACGCTGCTGGCGCTGGAGGGGCCGGTGAATATCGAGCATCCGCTGCTCGGCAAGACGTTGATCGCGGCGGGCATGCTGCTGTTCGGCGACAACGCGCTGGGCTGGCGCGCGCTGTCGACGGTGGCGGGGACGGCGATCGTCGGCGGGGTGTTCGGCATCGTCTGGCTGATGACCCGGCGGACACGCGCAGCGGCGATCGGCGCGCTGCTGACGATGTTGAACTTCATGGTGCTGGTGCAGGCGCGGATCGCGATGCTCGACGGCTTCATGGCGGCGTTCGTCGTGCTGGCCGTCGCGGCGATGGCCTGGGCGATGCGCGGGAACGCCGCGCGGAGTCGCTGGCGCTGGACGCTGGGCGCGGTGCTGCTGGGTCTCGCAGTCGGGGTGAAATGGGCGGCGGTGCCCTATCTGGGCTATGCGGCGATCGGCTTTGTCCTGTTGAAGCGACAGGATCCCAGCCGCTGGCCGGGCCTGCGCTGGTGGTCGGCCTGGGGTCTTCTCGGCCTGGGCGCGGCGCTGGCCTATGCGGCGACCTTTGCACCGTCCTTCTTCTATATGCGCGAGCCGATGACGCTGGCGGAGCTTCTACCCTTCCAGCTCGAAATATATGCCCGCCAGACCCAGATCCTGCCGCCGCATCATTACCAGTCGACCTGGTGGAGCTGGCCCGTGATCGGGCGGCCGATCTGGTATTTCTATGAAATGGCCCAGGGTGCGCAGCGGGGCATCTTCCTGCTGGGCAATCCGGCGGTGATGTGGGGCGGACTGGTCGCGGTGGCGGCATGCGCGCTCGGGTGGCTGCGGACACGCGAGGTACGGCTGGGCGTCGCGGCGGCACTCTGGATCGGCGGCTTCGCGGTCTGGGCGATCATCCCCAAGTCGCTGGGCTTCTATTATTATTACTTCCTGCCCGCGATCTGGCTGTCGGTCGTGCTGGCGGTGGCGATCGATCGCTGGCGGACGTGGTTGCGCGACTGGGACGAGGCCTATCTGGTCGCGGTGGCGTGCCTGTTCGTGTATTTCTATCCGATCCTGACAGCGGGGGCGCTGGCGGGGCCAAAGTCCTTTGCGCGCTATGCGTGGTTCATGGACTGGCGGTGAGGCCGTCCCTTGGCCTTCGACTTCGCTCAGGCTGAACGGAGTTTGGGGTCAGGCTTTATATAAACCGCCGTTCAGGCTGAGCGAAGTCGAAGCCCACGCCCCGCCCTCATCCCGAACTCAGTACCGCCCCCAGACGAACCGCGACGACAGCGCATAATTCCACACCGCGCCGACCAGCACGCCGATCAGTGCCGACAATGCCCACTCATTGGCCCGCGCATCGTGCAGGAAGGCCGCGACGCCGACATTGGCGATCGCCCCCACCGCGCAGACCAGGCAGAAGGACACCCAGCCGTCGAGCAGCGGCTTGACCCCGGTCAGGCGCCGATCGCGATAGGTCAGCGCATTGTTCAGGAAGAAGTTGAACGTCATCGCCGCCGCCACCGCGACGATCTGGCTGGCGAGGAAGCTGGCGCCCAGCAGGACGAAGAACAGGCTGAGCACGGCCATATGGACGCCCACCCCCAGCACGCCGATCGCCGAGAACATGGCGAAGCGCACCGGCACCACCTTGCCGAAGCGACGATCGTACAATGCGATCAGATATTCCATCGCCACGACATGATCGAGCTTCGACTCGCCCTCTGTCCGCAGCCGGAAGACATAGGGCATCTCGGCGGCGCGCAGCGGGCGCGGCGAGGCGCTCATGATGTCGAGCAGGATCTTGAACCCGATCCCCGACAGATACGGTACGGTGTCGCGCGCCACCTGGGTGCGCACCATGAAGAAGCCGCTCATCGGGTCGGACAGGTTCACGTTCAGCACCCGCTGCGACAGCTTCGTCGCAAAGGCCGACTTGGCCACCCGGTCGCGGTCCCAGTCCCCCGTCCCGCCGCCATCGACGAAGCGCGAGCCGACGATGATGTCGAGATCGCCTTCCGCCTGCAACCGGTCGAGCATCTTGGGCAGCAGCGTTTCGTCATGCTGCAGATCGCCGTCGATCACCGCGACCATGGGAGCTGCGGTGGCGCACATCCCCTCGATACAGGCGGACGACAGCCCCCGCCGCCCGATCCGCTGGATCACCCGCACGCGCGGATCGACGCGGCCCAGTTCGCGCGCGGCCTCGGCGGTGCCGTCGGGGCTGTTGTCGTCGACGAAGATCGCCTCCCACCGCCGCCCGGCCAGCGCCTGGTCGAGCTTGGCGATGAGCGTCGGCACATTGGCGCGCTCGTTGAAGGTCGGGATGACGACCGCGAGTTCGAGGAGCGCGCTCATGCGGGTCAGAGGCGCTGGAGGATCGCGTCGGCCATGGCGCGGGTCGACAGGCTGCCGCCCAGATCGCCGGTCCGCGCGCCCTCGCGGATCGCACCCGCCACCGCCGCGTCGATACGGTCGGCCGCCTCGGCCAGGCCCAGCGAGTGGCGCAGCATCATCGACGACGACAGGATCGCCGCGCACGGATTCGCCTTGCCCTGCCCTGCAATGTCGGGGGCCGAGCCATGGATCGGTTCGTACAGCCCCTTGCCCGTCGCCCCCAGCGCGGCGGAGGGCAGCATCCCGATCGACCCGGCGCACATCGATGCCTGATCCGACAGGATGTCGCCGAACAGGTTGCCGGTCAGGATCACGTCGAACTGGCCCGGGTCACGCACCAGCTGCATCGCGCAATTGTCGACATACATATGGTCGAGCGCGACGTCCGGATACTCCTTCGCCACCTCGATCACCACGTCGCGCCACAGCTGCGAGGTTTCCAGCACATTGGCCTTGTCGACCGACAGCAAGCGGCGGCGGCGGCGCATCGCGGTCTCGAAGCCGACACGGGCGATCCGGGCGACTTCCTCTTCGTCATAGCGCATCAGGTCATGACCTTCGCGCAGCCCCGCCTCGGTGGTGCCGCGACCCTTGGCACCGAAATAGACGTCGCCGGTCAACTCGCGCACGATCACCATGTCGATGCGGCGGGCGATATCGGGGCGCAGCGAGCTGGCATCCTCCAGCCCCTCGAACAGGCGCGCGGGGCGCAGATTGGCGAACAGGCCGAACGCCTTGCGCAGGCCCAGGATCGCCTGCTCCGGCCGATGCGCGCGCTCCAGATTGTCGAAGCGCGGATCGCCGACCGCCCCGAACAGCAGCGCGTCGGCGCGGCCCGCCACCTCCAGCGTCTCGGGCGGCAGCGGATGCCCGGCCGCCTCATAGGCCGCCCCGCCGACCTTGGCTTCCTCGAAGGTCAGGCCCAGGTCCAGCGCCTCCAGCACGCGCCGCGCTTCGGCGGTCACTTCCGGGCCGATGCCGTCACCGGCGAGGATCGCGATCAATGCCATGGCTGGCCCCTTGTCTTGCCTAAGTTCGGAGCGCCCTTTGCCTTAGCGGGCGGTCCTCACGCAACCGCCCTTTTGAACCGATCGAACAGCCGCACGCGGGCGGGCATCGGATCGTTGCGCAGACCGGCCAGGATATCGCGCGCCAGGAAATGCGCGGTGATCCGCCCGGCGGCAAAGATATCCGGCCAGTCGGCCACCCCGCCCTCGCGCAGGAAGTCGGGCAAGGGGAACAGCCGCACCTCGTATCCGAACGCCGCCCCCGCCGACACCGCCGCCCCGCTCCTGGGACTGACAAAGGCGAGATCGGCGGTCCCGCCGGTCACGGTGCATCGCTCCAGATCGAGCCCAAACCCCAATTGCCCGAGCAGCAGCAGTTCATAGCGCACCAACGCCCCCGCCCAGCCCCGCGCGGACGGGGCCGATTCAATCGCGGTCAGCACCGCGTCCAGCGCCTCGTAAAGCACGGGATAAGGCTGCTCCTCGGGCAGCGTCGCGGCGGTCAGCGCGCACAGCCACTCGATCCCGGCGGCGGCCAGCGGCTCGCCATGCAGCCCCGCCCGGCTATGCCCCGGCTCGACGGTCAGCGCGGCGAGCTGTTCGACGGTCCGGCCCCGCCACTCGCCGACGATCCCGTTTCCCGGTTGCAGCACCGGCCGCAAAGTCCGCGACCGCCCGCCCCGGACATAGCCCGGCTGCACCCCGTCCGCGCGGGTCAAAGCCCGCACGATCGCCCCATGCTCGCCATGCGGCCGGACCGACAGGATGATGGCGGGGGCGACCCGGTGCATGATGGAGGATGTAGGGGGGAATGGGGTGGGATGCTATGGATGGCAGCGGGCCATCATGATCCGTGTAACCCGACGCCGATGGCTCCCTGAAGGGCATCGCCAATCCCAAAAACGACGGTATATTGGGAAAGCCCGCACCTGCACGGTCAACTCAAACGATCGTGCCGAACTCCATGCTGACAGGCTCGATCATGGAAAGGAAGCGGTCACAATCCGCATTACCAACCCAACTGGCGCAGATCGCTTCGGCGCGATCGCGGTCACTGGCAAAGGCCAGATCGACGAACGTACCATCCTGCAGCTTCACCAGATGCTGACGCCGCCACCCCGGCTGGTGTCCCAGATGATCTGACACCATCGCCGTGTAGGCGGCTCGCATCGCGCTTTCCTCGACACCGGGCTTCAGTTTGAAGCGACCAAGCTCGATGCCGCTCCCCGCCACCACTGGCTGCGGGTCGAGGGAAGGGGCAATGTAGTGCGCCATGCTCGCGACCGTCGCGACGGAGCCACGAAAGTCGGCAAACTCCGGGGCATTCCCGACCATTTGCGCGGCGACGCGGGCGCTATGATGATCGGTCCAAGCGACCAGATCGACCCGCTCGTTCGCATCGTCTACACCCTTGAAAGGCGTCCAGGCAATGAAGCCTGGTTGGCGGACGAGCAGCGCCCGTGCGTAGTCGCGAACCCTGTCCGCCTGATCCGCGTCGTTGGTCCTGTAGGTGACGATCTCATAGCAAATGGCGGTCATGGCGTTTCCTGACGGTGACGTTCGTGAAGCCCCGCGATACACGTCATCCCTGACAGTTTCCGTCAGGATGGAACGACAGCCTTCCCATGCGCTCACTGCGGCTTTTTGCGCTTCTCGATCACCTGCGCGGACGGTCAGTCCCGATCTCGGCAGACACGCTGGCCGAGATGCTCGGCGTGTCGGTGCGGACGATTTATCGCGACATGGTGACATTGCAGGCCATGGGCGCACCGGTTCGCGGGGAACCGGGCGTCGGATATCAGTTGGAGCAGGGCTATTTCCTGCCGCCGCTGCATCTGGATCATGACGAGATGGCGGCGGTCATGCTGGGAATGCGCCTGATCGCAGCGCGGAGCGACAAGCCGCTGGCGGCCGCCGCGCGACGGGCATCGGCAAAGTTTGCCGCCTCAATGGGACCCGACCGGCAAGCGGCCTATTCAAACCTGCCGCTGCGCGCGGTGTCCAGGCGGACATCGGAAAGCGAGTGTGCCAAGGCGCATCTGCCCCTGTTGCGCGATGCCATACGCGGACGCCTGATCCTCCGCATCACCTATGCGGACCTTTCGGAAAACGAGAGCGAACGGACGATAAGACCGCTCGGACTGACCCTGTTCGATGCAGCGTGGCTCCTTACCAGCTGGTGTGAAGCCAGGAACGCTTTCCGCAACTTCCGGGTCGACCGAATTGCTACCGTCAGCGGCACGGGCACCACCTTTCGACACGAAAAGGGGCGGCGCTTCGAGGACTATCTGAAGACACTGTGATGGCTCAAACCCGTTGAGCCGACTTCCCGATTGGGAACTCTAGGCAAGAATGCCCTGCGTTTGCAGTGAGAAGAAACGCAAGAGCCGGCAAGTATCCCCAAATATGTTGCCGAGTAATCTTTCCCGAAACAGCTTTGGATTGATGAAGAAATTGGAATGGTGGGCCACAGGGATGGCCGGTTCCCCCCTCACCGACTATGATAAAAATCGTAGACCTGCTGTGCCACCGCCTGGCTGACCCCCGGCGCCTTTTGCAGGTCTTCCAGACTAGCATTCCGCACCGCACGCCCCGTGCCGAAGTGCATCAGCAACGCCTTCTTGCGCGCCGGGCCGATGCCGGGCACTTCGTCGAGTGGGCTCGCGCCCATCGCCTTGGCGCGCTTGTCGCGGTGTGCGCCGATCACGAAGCGGTGGACCTCGTCGCGGAGCCGCTGGAGGTAGAAGAGCAGCGGCGCGTTGACCGGCAGCATCCGTTCGCTGCCGTCCATCATGTGGAAGACCTCGCGCCCCTCGCGGCCGTGATGCGGCCCCTTGGCAACACCGACCAGGCAGACATCCTCGATGCCCAGATCCTCCAGCACCGCCTTGGCCGCATTGAGCTGGCCGCGCCCGCCGTCGATCAGCACCAGATCGGGCCAGGTGGCGTCGTCGCGATCCGGATTCTCTTCCAGCTGGCGGGCGAAGCGGCGGCGGAAGACTTCGCGCATCATGCCGAAATCGTCGTTGGTCGCCGCCTCGTTCCCCTTGATGTTGAACTTGCGATACTGGCCCTTCTGGAAACCCTCCGGCCCCGCCACGACCATCGCACCCAGCGCGTTGGTACCCTGGATATGGCTGTTGTCGTACACCTCGATCCGCTGCGGCGGTTCGGACAGGTCGAAGAACTCCGCGACCTCGCGCAGCAGCTTGGCCTGGGTGGTCGACTCGGCCAGCCGCCGGTCGAGCGCCTCGACCGCGTTGCGCTTGGCCTGGTCGAGCAGGCGGCGGCGGTCGCCGCGCTGGGGCACGTTGAGCTGCACCTTGTAACCGGCCCGCTCGCCCAGCGCCTCGGTCAGCAGGTCGCCCTCCGGCAGGTCGCGGTCGAGCAGGATCGTCTTGGCGGGCGGCACTTCCTCATAGAACTGCGTGAGGAAGCTGGTCAGCACCTCCTCCTCGGGCACGTCATTGGTGTGCGCGGGGAAGAAGCTGCGATGCCCCCAATTCTGGCCGCCGCGGATGAAGAAGGCCTGGATGCCCATCACCCCCTCGCGATTGGCCAGCGCAAAGATGTCGGCGTCGCCGACGCCTTCCGCGTTGATCGCCTGCGTTCCCTGGATGAAGGTCAGCGCCTTCAGCCGGTCGCGCAGGATCGCGGCCAGCTCGAAATCCATCGCCTCGGCCGCCGCCTGCATCTGCGCGCCGAGCTTGGCCTGGACCTGGGTCGACTTGCCGCCGAGGAAGTTCTTGGCATCGGCGACCAACTCGGCATAGGCGGCCTCGTCGATCCGGCCCACGCAGGGCGCCGAGCAGCGCTTGATCTGGTAGAGCAGGCACGGCCGGTCGCGCCCCTTGAAGAAGCTGTCGGTGCAGGAGCGCAGCAGGAACAGCTTTTGAAGCGCGTTCAACGTGTTGTTGACGCTGCCCGCGCTGGCGAAGGGGCCGTAATAATTGCCGACCGCCCGCCGCGCGCCGCGATGTTTCTGGATGCGCGGGAAATCATGGTCGTTGCGCAGCAGGATGAAGGGGAAGCTCTTGTCGTCGCGCAACAGCACGTTGAAGGCCGGGCGATAGCGCTTGATGAGCTGTGCTTCGAGCAGCAGCGCCTCGGCCTCGTTATTGGTCGTGACGATGGTCATCGACCGGGTCTGCGCCACCATGCGTTGCAGGCGCTTGGGCAGGCGCTCGACCTGCGTATAGTTGGCGACGCGGTTCTTCAGCGCGCGCGCCTTGCCGATATAGAGGACATCGCCGCGCGCATCCTGCATCCGGTAGACGCCGGGCCGCAGCGGCAGAGTCGCCAGCACGTTGCGGATCGCGGCCACGCCCGCGTTCAGATCGGGCGCATCGGCCCCGCGCAGGGTGAAGGTGGATTTCTCTTCGTTGAAGCGGTCGACGGGAGGCTCGGACATTGCGTGCGATTTAGGAGCGCCAAGGGCGGATCGCTACCCTGTCAGGGTGTTTGGTTCGCGCGAAGCCGCGAAGACACGAAGGTTTTTTGCGCGCAGAGGCGCAGGGGAGTGTCAGGAATTTCGTGTGTGGGCGGGCATAATGGGAAAGAAGGAAACCCGATATGTCTCGACGCAAAGAGCCTGCGATACCGAACGAGCTGCTGGATCAATTGCTGGCTGGCGGTGACGCCGGCGCCGCGCTGGCGCAGGGCGGCCTGCTGGACGCCCTGAATAAGGCGCTGATCGAGCGCGCGCTGAATGCCGAGATGGATCATCACCTGGCCGGGGAAGACGGAGCCGGAAACTCCCGCAACGGCTACGGTCGGAAGACGATAACGACCGATACCGGCAAGCTGGCGATCGACGTGCCG
>NZ_MQUI01000052.1:0-25115 GCF_001970915.1 Sphingomonas sp. Sph1(2015) | reverse complement strand
CGGCCTCTTCGGTCATCGGGGTGGGGGAGACGGGCGATCGGGTGTCGGTCATGGCTGTACCTTGGCCGCCGCACGGGCGCGGCGGGCGCGCCGCCAGGTCAGCAGCGCGAGGAAAAGGGTGACGGCGGCCGCAAGTGCTGCGACCAGGCGGAAGACGTCGTTATAGGCGCGGATATTCGCCTCGCGCGTGGCGGCCTGCGACAGGAGCGCGGCGCCCTCGGCGCGGGCGAGCGTGGGGTCGCCGACCACACCCGACACCCGCGCGCCGCCCGCCGCGATACGCTGCGTCACCTGTGGGTCGGTGGGGTCGATATTCTGGACGATGGCGGCACTGTGCGTCTTTTCACGCACCACCTGATAGGTGCCGAGCAGCGCGGTGCCACCGAGACTCCCGACCGAATTGAGCATCCCGAACAGCGCGATGAAGCTGATGACGTGACCTGCCCCCTGTTGCAGCGCGCGGGTCATGCCGAACAACAGCGACGGGCCGAGGAAGAAGGTGGTCGAAAAGGCGATCACGGCTTGCGTCGCATACAGCTCGGGCGCGCGGGTCAGGTTGGTAGAGAAGCTGTCGGCATAGGCGGCGATGGCGACCAGCCCGATCGCGAACATCACCGGATGGGTCAGTCGTGTCACGTCCAGCGTCACCGCGCTGGCGATCACACCCGCGACCGAGGCGATAAAGGCGATGGTGAAGAGCGTCCCGAACTGGTCGTTATTCTGGCCCAGCGCGGTCAACAGGCCGACCGCGCCGAAATTCTGCTCGGAAAACACGATGCGCGCCATCAGCGTGACGATGGCGAAGCGCACGATGTCAATCGACCCCAGCCAGCGGGTGTTGAGCAGCGGATTGGCGCGGTGATGCTCGATCCACAGCGCCAGCGCCAGTAGCGGGATGGCGATGACCAGCGCCCAGCCGATCCAGGCGGCCTGCGTCCACCACACCAGCCGCCCCTGGCCCAGCACCGCGCAGAACAGGCCGATGGCGGGGGCGTAGAGCGCGAAGGTCAGGAAATCGAGCGGTTCGAACGCCTTGAGCCGCTGCGTCGGGGGCAGGCGCAGCGCGATGATCGAGGCCAGGCTGATCGCCGCCAGCCCGAACTCGAAAAGATACAGTGTGCGCCAATGCGACATGGCGAGCAGCTCGGGCGAGAACAGCCGGGCGAGCGGCGCGGCGCATTGCGGTACGCCGATGCCCAGCACGATCGCCTTCAGCCGCCATTTCGACGGCAGCGCCTGCATCATGTAATAGAGGCCCAGCGACGACAGCGCCGCCGCCGCCATGCCGCTGGCCCCGCGCACCGCGATGGCGGTGGCGAAATCGCGCACGAACAGATGGGCGAAGGCCAGGATCGTATAGAGGCCCGAAAACAGCAGCGCGAAGGGGCGAAGCCCGAATTGCTGGCGGAACTTGATGAGCAGCAGGTTGATCGACGCGTTGGTCATCACATAGGCGATGGGCAGCCATGCGATCTCGGTCGGATCGAGCCCCAGCGCGCCCTGCAACTGCACCGTATTCACCTGGACCAGCGCGTTGCCCAGCCCGCCGGTGAGCCCGATCAGCACCGCGATCACGCCGTAGGCGATGCGCCGCCGGTTGGGATGATCGAAATTGCCGGGCGAGCCGGGAATGGTCGGCCGCTCATGGGGAGCGAAGGACCATTCCTCCTCGCTCCAGAATTGCCGAAACCGCGATGCCATCCCCGTCCTTTCGTCCCGTCGCGCTGAACGCGCAACCCGCCGACTCGGGTGCGTCGGGGAAAGCGCGCCGTCATCCGCCTGGAAGAAGGGGGGATTTCGGGGCTTGGTGGCGCTGCATGGCATCCATCGGGCGATCACCCCAGCGCTCCGCCGACCAGGTTCGCTACCCGTCCAGCATCGCCCTGATCCGCGCCGCCAGGTCGGCAAAGTCGAACGGCTTGGTGATCAGCGCCACCCCGGCGTCCAGCCGCCCGCCATGGACGATCACGTCGCGGGCATAGCCGGTGGTGAACAACACCTTCAGCTCGGGATGCAACGACCGCGCGGCCGAGGCCAGGTCGGCCCCCGTCATGCCGCCGGGTAGCACCACATCGGAAAACAGCAGCGCGATACGCGACGCGTCGGGCGCCTCGAGCAGGGCGAGGGCCGATGCCCCGTCCTCCGCCTCGATCACGTCATAGCCCAGCTCGCGCAGCGCCTCGGTCGAATAGCTGCGGACATCGGCATCGTCCTCGACCACCAAGATCGTCTCGGACCCGCGAACGGGATGCGGGGCGACCGGGGGCGGGTCCAGCGGCGCGGTCGCCTCGCCCCGGAAGCGCGGCAGGAACAGGGTGACGCAGGTGCCCTCGCCGGGGCGCGATTCGATCTGCACCTGCCCGCCCGACTGCTTGGCGAAACCATAGACCATCGACAGGCCCAGCCCGGTGCCCTTGCCCACCTCCTTGGTGGTGAAGAATGGCTCGAACACCCGGCCCAGCGTCGCGCGGTCCATGCCGGTGCCGGTGTCGCTGACGTCGATGGCGACATAATCGCCCGGATCGGTGGGATAGGGCACCGGCCCCGCCGCCATCGTCGCCAGCCCGTCCAGCGTCGCATTGCGCATCGTGATCGACAGGGTGCCGCCATGCGGCATCGCGTCGCGCGCATTGACCGCCAGGTTCAGGATCGCGCTTTCCAGCTGGTTGGGATCGGCCTCCGTCACCCACAGGTCCGGCGCGGATTCGACGGACAGGCGCACCTGCTCGCCCAGGGTCCGGGTCAGCAGGTCGGACAGCCCGTCGACCAGCCGCCGCGCATCGACCGATTGCGGGGCCAGCGGTTGCCGCCGCGAAAAGGCGAGCAGCCGCTGGGTCAGGGTGGCGGCCCGCCGCGCGCCCGTCATCGCATTGGTCGCCGACCGCCTGGCGCGCGGATGCTCGCCCTCCGGCAGGAAACGGTCGAGCATCTCCAGATTGCCGACCACGACCTGGAGCAGATTGTTGAAGTCGTGCGCGATGCCGCCGGTCAGCTGGCCGACCGCCTCCATCTTCTGGCTCTGGCGCAACTGCGCCTCCATGTCGTGCAGCCGTTCCTGCTGCGCCAGCCGTTCGGACACATCGGTCGCGAACTGATAAGCGCCGATCGGCGTGCCCTCGGCGGAAACCAGCGGGCTGAAGCGCAGTTCGTAATGGCGCCGCTCCCCCGCCAGGTCTTCGAGCGCCTGGATGACCGAAAACTCCTCGCCCGCCAGCGCGCGCGTCCAATAGTCGCGCATGACCGACAGGATCTCCGGCCGGTCGGCCATCGCCTCGGCCTTGTGCTGGCCGATCTGCGGGCGCGCGCCGAAGATGCGCTCGAAATCCTCGGCGGCGGCGCGGTTGATCGCCAGATAGCGATGGTCGAAGCCCAGCACCTGGACCAGCGTGCCGGTCGAATCGATGATATCGGCGAACAGCTTGCGCTCGGCCAGCGCCTCCATCACCCGGCGCTCCAGCACCGCATTGACGTCGCGCAGCGTCACCTCGGCCCGGCGGCGCTCGTCGATATCGACGACCGATCCGATCATCCCCAGAAAGACGCCGTCATCGTCGAAGCGCGGAACGGCGGAGGCCATCACCCAGTGATAGCCCCCCTGCACCTGCGCCAGCCGATATTCGGTCTGGAAGGCGCGCGGCGCGACCATCGCCTCGCGAAACGCCCGCTCCGCGATCGGGCGATCGTCGGGGTGGAGCATCTCCGCCCAGCCGAAACGCAGGCCCTGCGCGACGTCCTGCCCGGTCTGCACCTGCCAGGCACGGTTGATATAGGTGCAATGGCCGTCGGTATCGGTCACCCAGATGACGATCGGCGCATGATCGGCGACGTTGCGGAACCGCGCCTCGCTCTCGCGGGCGGCGGACAGCGCGGTTTCGCGGTCCTGCCGGTCGCGCATCCGCGCGCTGCTGTCGATCACGGTCGCCAGGATGCCTGCCGGGCGCCCGCTTTCGTCGGCGATGGGGGTATAGTCGAGGTCGAGCCAATGCTGCTCGGACCGCCCATTGCGATTCAGCATCAGCGCCTGGTCGCGATAGGCCAGCGTGCGGCCCGCCAGCCCCTCGGCGATGACCTGGGTATTGAACGTCGCGGCCTCGGGCCATGCCTCGACCAGGGGAACACCCAGCATCGCCGGGTGCCGGTCGCCGGAAAATTCGGCATAGCCCGCATTGTAGATCAGGATGCCTTCCGGCCCCCAGATGGTCGCGATCGGGATCGCGGCGGCGAGCGCGATGGCGATCGCCGTCAACCGACTCTGCGGCCAGGTGGCGATCGGCCCCAGCGGCGTTGCGGCCCAGTCATGCCCCGCGATCAGCCGACCCATCTCGCCGCTGCGCGCCAGAACAGCGGCAAAACCGGCGGGGATGTCGGCACGGTCGTGGGCAGTCGCGATCATCCTCGGTCCGTCCCCCTCGAAACCTGGCATGTCTGCCGCTGTAGCGTTGCTTTGGCGGCAGGAATAGAGGGGGTGGACGGTATCTTGCGCTGGATGGATGCAAATGTTCGCAGCCCGCCCTTGGTCTTGTCGCAACCTCTCCGACATTATGATGAACGGTCGTCATGGCGGCGACATTTTGGCCGGGCGCCCACGCCCGATCGCAGGACGCACTTTGTCACGGAGCCGATAGGCAATAGTGATGTTGGGCTGCTAAAAGGTCCGATAAAGACAAAGGAGAGACAGGCATGAGCGCCCATGTTCACCCCGTTCCCGAATGGGCCGATAGCGCGTCCATGGATGCGGAACGCTATGCCCGGGCTTATGAGGCGGCGAAGACCGATCCGGACGGCTATTGGCGCGAACAGGCCCAGCGGCTGAACTGGATCACGCCCTTCACCAGCGTGAAGGACACCAGCTTCGACGAGGCGGATTTCCGCATCAACTGGTTCGCGGACGGACAGCTGAACGTCGCGGCCAACTGTATCGACCGGCATCTGGAGACCCGCGCCGATCAGGTCGCGATCCTGTGGGAAGGCGATGCCCCCGGCACCGATCGCCGCATCACCTATCGCGAACTGCATGAGCAGGTCTGCCGCCTCGCCAATGTGCTGAAGGACCTGGGCGTCGTCCGGGGCGACCGCGTCACCCTCTATCTGCCGATGATCCCCGAGGCGGCCTTTGCGATGCTGGCCTGTGCGCGGATCGGCGCGATCCATTCGATCGTATTCGGAGGTTTCTCGCCCGAAAGCCTCGCCAACCGCATCGTCGATTGCGATTCGCGTATCGTCATCACGGCGGACGGCGGCTGTCGCGGGGGCAAGGCGGTGCCGCTGAAGGCCAATGTCGACGCCGCGCTGGAGCATGACGGCGTCACGGTCGACCATGTCGTGGTGGTGAAGCACAGCGGCGTCGACGTGACGATGACCGAGGGCCGCGACCAATGGTATGGCGACCTGGTCGACGCCGCCCCCTCCGATTGCGCGCCCGAGCCGATGGGCGCGGAGGACCCGCTGTTCATCCTTTATACCAGCGGCTCGACCGGCAAGCCCAAGGGCGTGCTGCACACCAGCGGCGGCTATCTGCTCTGGGCGTCCTATACCCACAGCCACGTCTTCGATTACCGCGAGGGCGAGGTGTTCTGGTGTGCCGCAGACGTGGGCTGGGTCACCGGGCACAGCTATGTCGTCTATGGCGCGCTGGCGAACGGCGCGACGACGCTGATGTATGAGGGCGTGCCCAACTACCCCGATCACAGCCGCTTCTGGCAGATCGTCGACAAATACAAGGTCGCGACCTTCTATGCCGCGCCGACCGCCTTGCGCGCGCTGATGCGCGAGGGCGACGAATGGGTGAAGAAGACCGACCGCTCCAGCTTGCGTGTGCTGGGCTCGGTCGGCGAGCCGATCAACCCGGAAGCTTGGGAATGGTATTACAAGGTCGTGGGCGAGGGGCGCTGCCCGATCGTCGACACCTGGTGGCAGACCGAGACCGGCGGCCACATGATCGCGCCGATTCCGGGCGCCGTGGCGCTCAAGCCCGGCTCGGCCACGCTGCCGCTGCCCGGCGTGCTGCCGCAGATCGTCGATGCCGAGGGCAAGGTGCTGGACGGCGCGGTCGAGGGTAACCTCGTCATCGCCGACAGCTGGCCGGGGCAGATGCGCACCGTCTGGGGCGATCACGACCGCTTCTTCCAGACCTATTTCACCACCTATCCGGGGAAATACTTCACCGGCGACGGGTGCCGCCGCGACGAGGACGGCTATTACTGGATCACCGGCCGGGTCGATGACGTCATCAACGTCTCGGGTCACCGCATGGGCACGGCGGAAGTCGAATCCGCGCTGGTCGCGCACGCCAAGGTGGCCGAGGCCGCCGTCGTGGGCATGCCACACGACGTGAAGGGGCAGGGCATCTACGCCTTCGTCACGCTGAACGCGGGCGTCGAGGAGGACGAGGCCCTGCGCGCCGAGCTGGTCCAGTGGGTCCGCCGCGAGATCGGGCCGATCGCCACCCCCGACGCGCTGCAATTCGCGCCGGGCCTGCCCAAGACCCGCTCGGGCAAGATCATGCGCCGCATCCTGCGCAAGATCGCCGAGAACCAGGTCGATGCGCTGGGGGACACCTCGACACTGGCCGATCCGGCGGTGGTCGATCACCTGGTCGCCAACCGGATCGAACCGGGCAAGAAGGCGGCGTGATTCGGGACGGGGCGGCCGGGTATCCAGCCGCCCCGTTTTCCTGTGGCCTTCGACTTCGCTCAGGCTGAACGGGGTTGGGAACCTTGCCTTTAAAACACCCGCTCCGTTCAGCCTGAGCGAAGTCGAAGGCCACGCCCCACCCCCAAACTCAAGGCGTCTTGCGAACCGGCGGCAGGGCCGCACAAATATCCACACCCCCCGCAGGCACGGTGAAGAAATCGTTCTTCCGATTCTCGCGTCCCTTGATCCACGCCGCGAAGCGTGGCGACACCGTCTCGCGATATTGGAAATGCGGCCGCTCGGCGGCGGGGATATCGCTCGCCAGCCACGCCGAGACGATCGCCAGCCGCTGCCCCTCATCCGTGTAGAAACCCAGGTCGCCGGTCCCGCGCGGCAGGGTGGAGAGCGCATCCATGCCGTCGACCACCCGGCCGACCACCGCGATATTGCGGTCCAGCACGCGCGGCGAATGGCCGATGATCGTATAAAGCTCGGCCCCCGACCCCGTGCTGGGCGCCAGGTCGCGCGCGACGCCGACCATGCCATAGCAATGCGGCATCCACTCCGCTGTCGCATCCCCCGCCAGCGGCCAGCCGTCACGGCTAAAGCCGGCCCAGGCGGCATAGGGATCGGGCTTGGTCAGCCGCGCCACCGCGCTGTTGCCCGAGCGGATATATTCGGCCGGAGGATTGGCGACGATGCCGGTCGGCAACGGCTTCTTCTCGGTCGCGTCGCCCCATTGCGCGACGTAATTCTCCTGCACGCGATAGACGCTGGTCCCCGCATCCCACCAATGCGCCCGTGCCAGCGCACGGATATTGGCGACATGGACCGGCGCCTGGGCCGATGCCAGCCGCAGCGTCACCGTCCGTCCATTGGACAGCGTGAAGACCAGCAACTCGTCATCGGGCACGGCGATCCAGTCGCCGGGCAGCGGATCGCCGGCCTGCGCGGCAGGGGCGGGGGAGGGCGAAGCCTGCGCCAGAAGCGCGGCGAGCAGAAGCGCGATCGTCATCGCCGCACAGACTGCCTCAGCCCAACGACACACGCAATCGCTTGCGCGCCGCGAGGAAGCGCATTAGGGCCGCGTCTTCCAGGCATGGACTCATGCGGAGCGGTGGCCGAGTGGTCGAAGGCGCTCGCCTGGAAAGTGAGTATACGGCAAAACCGTATCGAGGGTTCGAATCCCTCCCGCTCCGCCATGTCCCTGACATTTTGACTTAACGCTGGACCCTGTGGCTCTGCCCCGGGCGCAGCGTCATGTCCCACAGGGTCTGGACCGACGGCCCCGCAGCCTTTGACGGGCCGGGCAGCATCGCGACAAGGCCTTGCGCCAGCGCCAGCCCCAGATCGCCCAGGTCCAGCGAGAAGCAGGTCAGGTCGGGGGACAGGGCGCGGCAGGCGGGGTTGTCGCGCAGGCCGATCACCGCGACATCGCGCCCCGGCTCCAGGCCCAGGCGGCGCAGCGCGCGATAGGCCCCGACGGGCGCGGTCTCGCCCATCAGCAGCAGCGCGGTCGGTCGGTCGGGGAGTGCCATCAACTCGCTCGCCGTCGCCTCGCCGTCGCTCTCGTCGGTTTCGCCGTGATGGACGAGCATCGGGTCATAGGGGATGTCCGCGCGCGCCAGCGCATCGCGATAGCATTCGACCACGATATGGCTGTTGTTGATCGTGGCGGGCGGCGCGACCAGTCCGATGCGGCGGTGCCCGGCCTCGGTCAGCAGCGTCATCGCATCGGCTGTGACGCCCTCGAAATCCAGGTCGATCCAGGCATAATCGCGCGCGATCGCGGTGCGGCCCAGCGCGACGAAGGGGATTTCGCGGTCGAGCAGGAAGGGGATGCGCGGATCGTGATGCTGCGTCCCCGACAGCACCCAGCCATCGACCGTCCCGCGCGAGACATGGCGGCGCAGGAAGGTCAGGGCATCCTCGCCCTTGCGGGCCAGCAGCACGACCAGGTCGAGATCATGTTCGCCCAAGCCGTTCTGCAACCCCTCGAGCAGTGCCATGAAGAAGGGGTCGCCATGGATCGCGCTGTCATGTTCCAGCGTCAGCATGAAGCCGACCGTGCCGGTCCGACCGCTGCGCAGCGTCCGCCCCGACTGGTTGGGAATATAACCATATTTCGCCGCCGCCTCGACCACCCGTTGGCGGGTCGCCGGGCTGACGTCCTTGCGATCGTTCAGCGCACGCGACACCGTGCCGATCGACAGCCCCAGGTGATGCGCAAGTTCGCGTATATCCATCCGCCCGTGATCGCGGCGCGAACGGTTTCGCACAAGTCCCCGAGCGCGGTGATCGCAAACAAGATCATTGACAGACGCGCCCAATCAGCCGAAAACCCGTAAACGTTTACGGCCATCGAAGAGTGGCGGTGGGAGGACCGAGTCGTTTTGGACACGCTTGTTCTGGAGGCCCGCGCGATCGCGTGGCGCTATAACGGGGTCTGGTTGCGGATCGAGGCGCACGGGCCGGACGGTCTGCGGCTGCGCGCATCGCCCTTTCCTGACGCCGGATCACGCGCCGGGGCGTTGCTGGACGACCGTGCCGATGCCGATCCGATCGTCACCCGTGACGGCGCGACCGCGCGGATCACGCAAGGCCGGATCACCGCCGAAGTCGACCTGCAAGGCCGTGTCCGCTTCCTGAATGCGGCCGGGGAGCTGCTGCTGGAGGAAAAGTGGCGGCAGCGCGACACGATCAGCCAATTCTGGACGGTCGGGACCGAGGAAGTCCGCACGATCAGCGCGCTGGGGCTGGCGGGGCGCGAGTTCAAGCCGCTGACCGGCGACACCGCGCGCATCACCGTCCGCTTCGAGGCAAAGACCGGCGAGCGGCTCTATGGCATGGGCCAGTATCAGCAGCCCAATCTGAACCTGGCCGGATGCACGCTGGAACTGGCGCAGCGCAACTCGCAGGCGAGCGTGCCCTTTGTCGTGTCCAGCCATGGCTATGGCCTGTTGTGGAACATGCCCGCGGTCGGCGCGGTGCATTTCGCGGCCAATGGCGCGACCTGGACCGCCGAAGCCGCGCGCGAGATCGATTACTGGATCACCGCGGGCGATACGCCCGCCGACATCGTGCGCAATTATGCGCAGGTGACGGGCACGGTGCCGATGATGCCCGATTATGCGCTGGGGCTGTGGCAGAGCAAGCTGCGCTACCGCACCCAGGACGAGCTGCTGGCGGTGGCGCGCGACTATCATGCGCGCGGTATCCCGCTGGCGGTGATCGTCGCCGACTTCTTCCACTGGCCGGTTCAGGGCGACTGGCGGTTCGACGAACGCGAATGGCCCGATCCCGCCGCGATGACCGCCGAGCTGAAGGCGATGGGCACCGAGCTGCTCGTCTCGATCTGGCCGACGGTCGACCATCGGTCGGAAAATTATCCCGAGATGGTCGAGAAGGGCTATCTGGTGCGCTCCGCGCGCGGGCTGGACGTGCAGCAGGAGTTTTTGGGCAATACCCGCTTCATCGACGTCACCCATCCCGGCGCGCGCGCTTTCCTGTGGGACCGGGCGAAGCGCAATTACCGCGACAAGGGCGTGGCGCTGTTCTGGCTGGACGAGGCGGAGCCCGAATATAGCGCCTATGATTTCGACAATTATCGCTATCACAGCGGCAGCGTGCTGGAGGTCGGCAACGCCTATCCCCTCCATTACGCCCAAGCCTTTTACGACGGCCTGAGCGCGGAGGGCGAGACCGAGATCGTCAGCCTGATCCGCTGCGCCTGGGCGGGCAGCCAGCGTTACGGCGCGCTCGTCTGGTCGGGCGATATCCATTCCTCGTTCGAGGCGATGCGCAACCAGCTGAGCGCCGGTCTCAACATGGGGATGGCGGGTATCCCGTGGTGGACGACCGATATCGGCGGCTTCCATGGCGGCCATGTCGACGATCCGGCCTTTCACGAGCTGATGATCCGCTGGTTCCAATGGGCGGTGTTCACCCCCGTCCTGCGGATGCACGGCCACCGCGATCCCGTGACGCCGCCCGCCGAGCCGTTCCGCGACGGGGTGGCGCAATGCGACACCGGGGCGGGCAATGAATTGTGGAGCTTCGGCGAGCCGGTCTTTGCGGTGCTGCGCTGTTATGCGGCGTTGCGCGAAAGGCTGCGGCCCTATGTCGCGGGGCTGATGCGCGCGGCGCATGAGCGGGGCGATCCGTTGATGCGGCCGATGTTCTACGACTATCCGGCCGATGCGCGCGCCTGGACGGTGGACGATCAATATATGTTCGGCCCCGACCTGCTGGTCGCGCCCGTGACCGATCCGGGCGTCGGCGAGCGCAGCGTCTATTTGCCCAAGGGCATCTGGCGCGATGCCTGGACCGGCGACCGGGTGGAGGGCGGCGGCGACGTGATCTGCCATGCGCCGGTCAAGCGGATTCCGGTCTTTATCCGCGACGGGGCCGCCGTGGCGAAGGTCTTTAAAGCGAACGAATGACCGTCACCGTCAACAAGGCGGGCCGGAAAAATGGAGGATAGGGGCATGGCGACAGCGGCACAGGCCGGGGACGGGGACGGGGACGGGATCCGGGAAGGGCGCACGCGCGGCGACGCGCAGGCCGCCTGCATCCCGTTCGTGGAGAAGATCTGCTATGGTTTCGGCGATGCGGGCGGCACCATCGTCACCGGGCTGATCGCCAATTTCCTGACCTTCTATTACACTGACGTCTTCGGACTGGCGCCGGGCATCGTCGGCGTGCTGTTCCTGTCGCTGCGCATCTTCGATGCCGTGTCCGACCCGCTGATCGGGATCATGGCCGATCGCACCACGACCCGTTGGGGGCGGTTCCGCCCCTATTTGCTCTGGACCGCGATTCCGGTGGGCCTCAGCTGCTTCCTGACCTTTCAGGCGCCCGATTTCAGCTATGACGGCAAGGTCGCCTATGCCGCGATCACCTATTTCCTGCTCGCGCTTTCCTATTCGCTCAACAACGTGCCGTATTGCGCGCTGATCACCCGGATGACCGACAGCGAGCGGGAGGGCGTATCGTGCCAGTCGGTGCGCTTCGCGATGGTGGCGATCGCCTCCTTCTGCGTCTCGGTCGGTCTGCCGATCCTGGTCCGCCACCTGGGCGGCGCGGACATCGCGCGCGGCTATCGCGACGGGGTGGCGATCCTGAGCGCGGCCGCCGTCGTCATGTTCCTGATCTGCTTCCTGTTCGTGCGCGAGCGGGTGGCGGCGGCCGATACCGCCGACGTGCCGCTGAAGGTCGCGATCGCCAATACGCTGAAGAACGACCAGCTGCGCTGGACCTTCCTGATGACGCTGCTGCTGATCGCGATCTTCAATACCAAGGGCGGCGCGGCGCTCTATTTCATCACCTATGTGCTGAAGGGCGACGCGACCTATCAGGCGCTGTTCTTCGGCACCGCGACCGCCGGGGGCTTCCTGGGGTCGATCGTGGTGCAGGCGTTCACGCGGCGCTACGATGTGCGCAGCATCTATATCTGGGTGAATCTGATCCTGGTCGCAGGCCACTTCGCCGCCTTTTTCGTGCCGGGCGAGTATCCGACGCTGTGGCTGGTGCTGGTCGGGCTGTGCTGCATCGTGCTCGGCTGCACCCTGCCACTGCACTTCACCCTGATCCAGCTGGCCGACCAATATGGCGAATGGAAGCTGGGGATGCGCTCCTCGGGGATGAGTTTCGCCTTCAACCAGTTCTTCGTGAAGCTGGCCTGGGCGGTCGCGGGGGCGCTGATCAGCCTGGTGCTGGTCCTCGTCTCCTACAAGGCGGGGGCGGGCAACCAGACGCCGCTGTCGCTGACCGGCATTCGCCTGCTGTCGACGATCATTCCCGGCCTGATGCACCTGGCGCTGGCCTTTGCGATTTCCCGACTGATCCTCAACCGCACCACCATCGCACGCATGACCGCTGCGCGCATCGCATGACTCTTATCCCGGAACCCCTCATGGCCCAGACACAGACCAAGCCCCTTCGTTTCGCCCCGATCCTTCTCGCTGCGCTGCTCGGCTCGGTCGCCATGCCCGCGCTCGCGCAGGAGCGGATGACGGTCGACCTCGCCAGCGACACGGGGGCCTTCCATGGCGGCGCGTCGGGCACGCTCTACGGCCTCTATGACGCACGGCTGCCGCATCCCAATCTGGTCGAGGGCATCGGGCTTCGCACCGTCTCGACCAAGGCGCAGGACGGGCCGCAGCATCCCGGCGCCGACGCGCTGGAGATCTCGACGCTGCTCACCGATGCGTCGGGCGGCGACACCTATATCTACATGACCGACATCAACCGCGAATTCCCCTATGACTGGAAGACCGGGGACTGCGCGCAATCGGTGGCGAACTATATCGAAAAGCTGCGCGCCCAGGTGCGTCAGGTGAAGGGCATGGCGCCGCGATACCGCGACCGGATCGTCTTCGTCCCCTTCAACGAGCCCGATGGCAACATGTTCGCCGAAGGGCCGAAGAGCTGCAACAATGTGCGGTGGCAGAAGGACCCGACCGCGTTCAACGACGCCTGGGACCGGGCGGTGCGGATGATCCGCCAGGAACTGCCCGGCGCGCGGATCGCGGGGCCGAACACCAGCGTCCTCTATCCCGAGGTGGAGGGCTTCCTGCGCCACGCCATCGCCGCCGACACCATGCCCGACGTGGTGACGTGGCACGAACTCAGCAACCCGGCGGTGGTGCGGACCAGCGTGCGCAGATTCCGCGAATGGGAGGACCGGCTGTTCAAGGGCACGAAATGGCAGGGCCGCCATCTGCCGGTGAACATCAACGAATATGCCTATAACTACCACACCTCGGTCCCCGGCCAGATGGTGCAGTGGGTCGCGGCGATCGAGGATTCCAAGGTCGATGCCGATATCGCCTATTGGAATATCGACGGCAATCTCAGCGACTCCGCCGTCCAGGCCAATCGCGGCAATGGGCAATGGTGGCTGCTGAACGCCTATGCGACGATGGGCGGCCACACCCTGGCCGTCACCCCGCCGCATCCCGACCAGAGCTATACGCTGCAGGGCGTGGCGACGCTCGACCCGGCACGGCAGCAGATGCGGCTGCTGTTCGGCGGCAAGTCGGGCGACGCGACGATCGCGCTGACCCGTGTGCCCGCCAGCTTCGGCGAAACGGTGCGCGTCCGCGTGCGCGAGATCGACTGGACCGGCCAGCTGGGCGACTCGCCGCCGCCAGCGGTGGTCGGCGACCGCGTGGTGCCGGTGAAGGACGGGCAGGTCGACCTGACCTTCGGCCGCGACGGCTGGCCCGCCCTGCGCGAGGAAGCCGCCTATGAACTGGTCCTCTCCCCCGGGCGGGGGGTGCGTCCCGCCGCCGTCGCGCCCCGCTGGCGGCAGGATTACGAAGCGGAGAAGGCGACCCGTCAGGGGCAGGGGCTCGCCGTGCGCGGGCCGGAGGGCTCGCCCGATCACGTCGATCGCTTCCATGTCTCGAACGGCTATCTGGTCGACGGGTTCAGGACCGGGGCCGATGCCGCGCTGGACTTCGCGGTCGATGTGCCGCGCGACGGCCGCTATGACCTGAGCGTGCTCGCCAACAGCTTCAACAAGGACCCGCTGGTCGAGCCGCAGGGGGCGACCAATGTCTTCCTGCGGATCGACGGCAAGGCGGCGGGCGAGCTGTTCCTGCCTCTGGGCTACAAGCCCGCCGTGCTCGACCATGCCGATACGGTCGTCGACCTGACACGCGGCCGCCATGTCCTGACGCTGGCGACCCGCAGCCTGGACGGCAAAGGGCGGACGCTGGGCAATGCGATGGTCGACCGGATCACCCTGACCGCCGCCGATCCCGCCGCTGGCCGAGCGCACTACGATGTGGCCGACGCGGTGGTGAAGGGCGGCAGCGCGACCTTCTGGGTCTATGCCGCGAAGGACGGACTGGCGCGCCTGAGCCCCGAAACCGGCGGCGGCCCGGTGCGCATGGTGGTCAATGGCCGCGAGACGAAGGGCCGCGCCTTCCTGCTCGGCGGGATCAACAAGGTGGTGCTGACCCCCACGGGATCGTCCGCCGTTCGCGGCCTGTCGGTGACGCCCGAGAACGGCCCCGCACCGCATGTCTATGAGGCGGAGGACGCGCAGGTCGCCGGGACCGCGCGGATCGGCGCGGCCTCGCGGGCCAGCGGCGGCCGGGCGGTGTTCGCCATCGGCGGCGCGCCGGGCAATGGCAACACGCTGACCTTCCCCAGGGTCATGGCGCCGCGCGCAGGCACCTATGCCCTGACCCTGCGCTTCTCGAACGAGGAACAGGCCAAGGCGACGCATTACAATCCCGATCCGCTCGCCCGGATCGCACGCATCGCGATCAATGGCGGAAAGCCGATGCTGGTCAGCGCGCCGCACAGCTTCAATGCCAACAACTGGTGGGAGATGACCGTGCCGGTGGCGCTGAAGGCGGGCGCCAACACCATCCGCATCGCGGGCGAGGAACAGCCCAATTGGGACGGGCGCACCTATGCGTCGCAAATCTGGCCAAGCGTCCAGCTCCGCTCGGCCTATGCGCCCAATATCGACCGGATCGCCATCACGCCGATGCCCTGAGGGCGGAGCCGAGCGGAACACCTGTCTCGGGCTGTTCGCAACCATCCCTGCAAGGGGTGGAAAGGAAACCGGCGGCGACGCCTTGGACGGGGTGACGCAGGCCATGGCGGCGAACGGTTCGACGGCGATCGCTGGCCGTTCCGCCGCCAGCAGGCGCCGCGCTCAGGCGGCGCCGATGGTCAAGGTGATCCGGTCCCCCGCGCGGGTGGCGATGCGCATGGCGTCCCCGGTCGCACGGATCGCCACCGCCCGGCCGCCCCGCATGGCCGCGCGGACCCGGCGACCGGCGGGCAATCGGACAACCAGGTCACCGCCCAGCGCCGACAGCAGCTCGGCCTGTTCCAGCTGTCCCGCCGCCCAGCGCTGATCGACGGTCACGCCGCCGCGTGCGCGCAGGCCGTGGACGCGGCCGTCGCGCCATGCCGGGGGCAGGGCGGGCAACAGGGCGATCGCGCCGTCATGGCTTTGCAGCAGCATCTCGGCAATGGCGGCGGTGATCCCGAAATTGCCGTCGATCTGGAAGATCGGCCCGTTGTTCGACGGATGCGTGTCGAACAGATTGTCGAGCGTGCTGCCTTTGAAGAAGGCGTCGATCGAACGGCCGGAACGCGCGGCATCACCCATCCGCGCCCAGATGCAGGTCGCCCAGGCGCGGCTCCATCCGGTCTGCGCCCCGCCATTGTCCTCGCGCCGCTGCATCGATGTCGCCGCCGCCCTGGCCCATTCGGGCGTGCGGCGGGGCGTGAACTCGTCGCCGGGATAGAGCGGATAGAGGTGCGAGATATGGCGATGGCCCGGCTCCGCCTCGGCAAAGTCGCGTGACCATTCCTGCAACTGGCCGTGGCGGCCGATCCGATACGGCTCCAGCCGCTCGACCAGCCCGCGCAGCTTGGTCGCGAAGGCCGTATCGGTCTTCAGCAGGGTGCTGGCGGCGATGCAGTTGGCGAACAGTTCGCGGATCAGCGCCAGGTCCATGGTGCAGCCCGTGCTGATCGAGGCGGGCTTGCCGTCGGGCGCGAGGAACTCGTTCTCGGGCGAGATGGAGGGCGCGGTGGTCAGTCGCCCGTCCGTGCCGTTCGCCACCAGCCACGCCGCGCAGAACTCGGCCGCGCCGCGCATCAGCGGCCAGGCCCGGTCGCGCAGGAACGCCCGGTCGCCGCCGAACGCATAATGCTGCCACAGATGCTGCATCAGCCACGGCCCGCCCATCGGCCAGTTGGCCCAGATCGGCGCGGCGCTGCCTTCGCCGACCGGATTTGCCATCGCCCAGATGTCGCTATTATGGTGCAGGCACCAGCCGGGCATTCCGTAATAGCTTTGCGCGACCCGTGCCCCGCGCACCGCCACCCGCTCCAGCCAGTCGAACAGGGGAGTATGGCAATCGGCGAGATTGGCGACCTCCGCGGGCCAGTAGTTCATCTCGGTATTGATGTTGGTGGTGTGGTTGCTGCTCCAGGGCGGCCGCACCTCGGCATTCCAGATGCCCTGGAGGTTGGCGGGCTGGGTCCCGGCGCGTGAGCTGGCGATCAGCAGATAGCGGCCGAAATGGAACAGCAATGCGGCCAGCCCCGGATCGCTCGCCCGCGCATTGCCCGCGCGGCGCTCCGCCGTCGAGCCCGCCGCGCCGCCCGCCAGCTGCAATCCGGCCCGGCGATAGAGGGTCCGGTGGTCGGCGACATGCGCCGCCCGCAACGATGCATGGTCGGTCCCCCGCGCCGCCGACAGCGCCGCCACCGCCTTGCCCTCGATCGCCTCGATCGGCAGGTCGGGCGACTGGTCGAAACCGCGAAAGCCGGTGGCGGCGTTGAGGCGGATCTCGACGCTCCGGGCGCCGCGAACCACGATCCGGTCGCCCGATACCGTGACGCGCCCGCCCTCGTTCATGACATCGGCGACGGCGGCGAACATCATGCCGCGTCCGGCGGCATCGTCATAACGGACCGGATCGGCGACCGAATGATAATTGGGCGCGGCATAGGAGGGGGCCTTGCCGTGCAGGATCAGCCGGTTGCCCTCCGCCCGCACCGATCCCTTCAGCAGCGTCGCCAGCGAGACGTCCGCGTCGATCGCCCCGCCTTCCGCCGTCATCCGCACCACCACCAGCTGCGCCGGGTGGGACACGAACACCTCGCGTCGGTAGCGCGTCCGCCCCGCGGTATAAGCGATGTCGACCACCGCCTGATCCAGGTCGAGCGCCCGGCGATAGTCGTCGGGCGTCGCGCCGTCATGGGGCAGCGCGATCACCAGATCGCCGATCGGCGCATAGCTGTTGGAATAGGCGCCTTGCAGCTTCTTCGCCCGCATGTCGGCGGCGTGGTAATCGCCCGCCAGCGCGGCCTGCCGCACTTCCGCCAGCGACCCTTGCGCATCCGGCCGGGCGTCGCTGCCCGGATAGCCGGACCACAGGCTGTCCTCGTTCAGGGATATGATCTCGCGCGCGGGGCCGCCGCGCACCATCGCGCCCAGCCGCCCGTTGCCGACCGGCAATCCGTCGACCCAACGGGTCGCGGGCGCATCGAACCACAGCCGGTGGGAATCATCGGCCGCAACCGGCTGCGCCCGCAGGGGCAGGGTGCCGATCCCGCCCGCCGCCATGGCGAACGCACCCGCTTCCAATACGCCGCGTCGCGTCAGATCGGCCATGCATTCCCCTTCCGTCCTATCCCTGATGTCAGGACGGTGGCGTATTCAAATGCATGAAGAAAGGACAAAATAAAGGTTCGGTGCGGGAGCGTCGAAACCCTCCCGCACCGCCCGCGCATCAGAACGAAAAGCGCACGCCCGCGTCATAGCGCGGCCCGAAATTCTGGTAGCGCAGCAGCTGGTTGTCGAACCGGCCGGTGGCGAAGTATTTGGCGTTGAACAGGTTCGTACCCTCGACGAACACCTGGGCGAAGGGGGTGATGTTCACCGCCACGCTGCCGTCGAACTGGCCGTAATCGCGCACGAACACCGGCTCGTTGCCTGGACCGCCCGCCAGCTGTTGCAGGAAGCGTTCGCGCCGATTGTACGCGATACGCGCCGACACGCCGAACTTTTCGTAGAAGATCGTCGCGTTCTGCGAATTGCCGATGCCCTCCGCCGCGAAGGACTGGCCGACCTGAGTGACGTCGAACTCGCGATTGGTGGTCACGAAGGTCGCGTTGGCCTGCACGCCGAAGCCGCTCAGCACGCCGGGCAGCCAGTCGAGCGTATGGACCAGGTTCAGCTCCAGCCCCTTGATCTTCAGCGATTCCGCGTTGCGCGGACGTCGGACGCTGAACTTTGCGGTGTTCTGCCCGACGATCAGCCCGCCGACCGGCAAGTTGCCCGCATTGGCGATGGTGAACAGTTCCTCGCCAAAGGTCTGGACGATGAAGTCGTCGACCGTCTTGTGGAACACCGCCGCCGACAGGGTGGTGGTGGGCGTCGGATACCATTCGAGCGACAGGTCGAAATTGGTCGCACGATAGGGTTTCAGCGCCGGATTGCCGCCGCTGGCGGTCAGCGTGGCGGGGCGCAGCGTGCCGATGTCCAGGCTGGGCGCCAGATCGCCGATGGCGGGGCGGGTCAGCGTCTTGTAGGCGGCGAAGCGTGCCTGCAACTTGGGCGTCAGGTTCAGCTTCGCGTTCAGATTGGGCAGGAAGTTGCTGTAGGACGAACGCCGGTCGACCGACACCGCCGCACGGTTGTTGGCGAAGACGCCGGTATAGGTGGTCGGATCGCCCGGCACCGGCAGCAGGTCGGTCAGTTGCAATTGCTGACCGGCCGAGACCAGCTCGGTATATTCATACCGCCCGCCGACATTGATGAACCAGGGCAGGCCCGCAACCGTGCCCTCCAGATCGACATCGGCATAGCTGGCGAAGACCTTTTCGCGGACCCGGGCCGAGGGCTGCTCGGTCACGGCATAGCCGTTGGTGCGCGCGAAGATCGCCGCCGTGGTGCCCACCGGCTGGCCGCGCGCCAGGTCGAGCGCGGTCGTGGCGGCGGTGCTGGTCAGGTAATTGAAATAGGCCTGCGGGTTATAGGTCAGGAAGGTGGTCGGCACGCTGCCGCCCTTCTGCCCCAGCGACCCGAGGGTGAAGGGCGAGAGCAGCGACGGATCGGCCAGCGTCGGATAACCGCAATAGAGGCAGCCGATATTGGGATCGGACGAGAAGGGCACGTTGCGCTTGTCGCGCGACGTGCCGGTCAGGCCGAAACGCAGCGCCGTGACGATGTCCCAGCCCGGCTTCCATTCGGTGTTCCAGCGATATTCCTGGACCTTCTCGGTCACATCGTTGCCGCTGCGCCCGGCAATATGGGTGCGGCCCAGCGCCGGGTTGGTCAGCACGCCGTTCGCATAACCCGAGGTCGAGGGGATGCCGTTCCCTTGCGCGGCGGTGAAGGAATATTGCGTCGGCACGCCGATGACGGTGAAATAGGATTTGCCGCCGCCCGCATTCTTGGCCTGCGAATAGGTGGCGTCGAAGACCATGCGGACATTGTCGGCCGGTCGCCATTCGGCGTTGAACCCGGCCTCATAGGTCGTCGTCTCGCGCACCCCGCCCGAGGCGATGAAGTCGGCATTGCCGTTGGTGGTCAGCGAGGTGACGGTGCGGTTGGAGTCGATGCCCGCCGCGGTATAGCTGGTCGGCTCGAACCAGCTGCCCAGGCCGCGCGTGGTCGTGTCGCTCTTGAAGCGATTGTAGAGGCCGTCGACGGTGAAGGTCAGCTCGTCGGTCGGCGCATATTGCGCGACCAGCGTCGCGCCCAGGCGGGTACGGTCGTCGCGCGTCTCGTTCACGTCCTGGTTACGCGGCGCGTAGACATTGGTGTAGAGTGGCGCGTTGTTCGGCCCGACCGAGGTGCCGGGGATATAGCCATCGGTGCTGATCGCGCGGATCGAGGCGATACGCTTCTGGTACGACAGCGAGGCGAGCAGGCCGAGCTTGCCATCGGCGAAGGTGTCGCTGAGCAGGCCGAACAGCTGCGGCGTGACCTTCTTGCTGTTGCCCTCGTACAGCGCCTTGGCGGTGAAGACGCCCTTGAACTCCTTGAGCGCGAGCGGGCGCGGCGTCTGGACGTTGATCGTCGCGCCGATGCCGCCGCCCTGGAGCGAGGCCTGCGAACTCTTGTAGACCTGCGCACCACTGATGAGTTCGGCCGGGATCAGGTCGAACGAGAAGGCGCGGTTGTAATTGTCCGAGGCGAAGCTGCGGCCGTTGAACAGCACGGTGTTGAAGGCGGGACCCAGGCCGCGCACGCTGACCGATGCGCCTTCGCCATTGCTGCGGTCGATGGCGACGCCGGGAATACGTTGGAGCGACTCGGCGACATTGGCGTCGGGGAACTTGCCCAGATCCTCGGACGAGATCGCGTCGAGGATACCGGCGGCGTCGCGCTTGATCGCGGCGGCCGACTCGATGCTGCGGCGGATGCCGGTGACGACGATGTCGGCGGAGGTGCCGTCGGCTTCGCTCTGGCTGGGCAGGGTGGCGGTCTGATCCGCCGGTGGCGTCTGGTTCTGCGCCAGGGCCGGTGTGGCCGCGATAAGTGCGACAAGTGCGCTGGCCAGCCCCTGGGCGGCATAGCGGGCGCTGGTCTTTGGATTTCGGGCTTTCTTCAGCATGGCTCTCCCCTATGAAACCGATGTCCGATGCTTCTTGGCGAGCATCTATGTCGCTCTTGTTAGAAGCTATGTCTGACAAGTACAAGGGCGCCGGTTCTTCTAGGCGCCGGAAGTTTCGGTATAAAAGGCCAGAAGCGCAGCGGGAGAGGTGCAGGTGGTCGAGACGGAAGTTCGGCGGGTCGTCGTGGTCGGCGGCGGATCGGCAGGCTGGATCGCGGCCTGTCGACTGGCGGCGCAGGCCTGCCGGATCGGAAGCGGAGTGCAGGTCACGCTGGTCGAGTCGCGCCATGTGCCGACGGTCGGGGTGGGCGAGGGGACCTGGCCGACGATGCGCAACACGCTGGCCAGGATCGGCATCACCGAAACCGACTTCATCCGGTCCTGCGACGCCGCGTTCAAACAGGGCGCGCGCTTCGTCGGCTGGACCGACGGGACGGCGGACGATGGCTATTACCATCCGCTCAACCCGCCTGCGGGCGCGACCGAGATCGATCTGGCGCCGCACTGGCTGCACGGGGCGGCGGAGACGGCCAGCTTCGCCGACTGGGTCGATTATCAGGCGATGCTGTGCGACGCGGGTCTGGGACCCAAGACGATCGTGATGCCCGAATATGCGGGTCATGCGAATTACGCCTATCATCTGGACGCGGGAAAGTTCGCCACGCTGCTGCGCGAACATGGCGTCGGCACGCTGGGCATCGACCATGTGCTGGGCGACGTGGTGCGCCCGGAAATGAGCGACCATGGCGATATCGTGCATCTGGAACTGGCCGATGGGCGGATCGTGCCGGGCGACCTGTTCGTCGACTGCACCGGCTTTGCCGCGCGGCTGATCGGCGGGGTGTACCAGGTGCCGTTCCGGCGTTGCGGCGACGTGCTGTTCGCCGACCGGGCGATGGCGCTTCAGGTGCCCTATGAGGACGAGGATGCGCCGATCACCTGTCATACGGTGTCGACCGCGCAAGGATCGGGCTGGATCTGGGATATTGGGCTGTGGACCCGGCGCGGTGTCGGCCATGTCTATAGCAGCGCCCATAGCAGCGACGATGCGGCCGAGGCGGCGCTGCGTCGCTATGTCGGTCCCGCCGCCGAAGGGCTGAACGTGCGCCGGATCACCATCGATGCCGGGCACCGGACGCGTTTCTGGCAGAATAACTGCGTCGCGGTCGGCCTGTCCGCCGGGTTCATCGAGCCGCTGGAGGCCTCCGCGCTGATGCTGATCGAGGCATCGATGGACGCGATCGCCGACCGCCTGCCGCGCACCCGCGCCGCGATGGACGTGATGGCGCGCCAGTTCAATGCGACCTTCACCCATCACTGGATGCGGATCATCGAGTTCCTGAAGCTGCATTATGTCCTGACCCGGCGCACTGACACGGATTTCTGGCGCGACAATGTCGCGGCGTCCTCCATCCCCGACGGTCTCGCCGAGCAACTGGAGCTGTGGCGGCACCACTCGCCCGGCCCGCAGGATTTCACCCACGCCCGCGAGGTGTTTTCCTGGCCCAGCTATCAGTACGTCCTGCACGGCATGGGTTTCGCCAGCCGCCAGCCGCGGATCGACCCGGCCGCCCCCGACACGGCGCTGGCGCAGCGTTTCGTGACGCGGATGGCGCGCGCCCGGGACGATCTGCGCACCCGCGCGCCGCGCCACCGCGACCTGTTGCGCGCGATCCGCGAACATGGTCTGCAACGCGTATGACCGGCATCACCCCGCTTTCCCCGGCCGCGCATCGCGGGCTGCGCTATGACCGCCATGCCGCAGGCGGCACGCGCCGCTTTGCCCGGATCGGCCTGTCGGAGATCGCGGTCGCGGCGGCCGACATGCCGCTGTGCCTCGCCAAGGACGGCCAGACCGGGCGCTTCAACCTGATCGCGCTGATGAGCCTGGTCGAGCCCGCCAATCTGTTCGTCTTCGGCGGCGGCTTCCAGGCGACCTATGTGCCCCGCGCGGTGATGCTGGGCGGGTTCCGGCTCGACGCACGCGGGGCGGCGGGGCTGGCCGTCGATCCGGCCGATCCCAGCCTGGGCGATGCCGGAGCGCCGCTGTTCGCGGGGGAGCAACCGACGCCGCTGTCGCACGACATCGCCCGCGCGCTCGAACGGCTGGTGGCGGATGTCGAGGGGGCACAGGCGCTGGTCGATGCCTGGGTCGCGCATGGCCTGATCCGCCCGCTTGGCCTTTCGCTGTCCCAGGCGGATGGGGGCGCACATGATCTGGCCGGGCTCTACACGATCGACGAGGCGGCGGTGCAGGCGCTGCCCGATGCCGATCTGATCGCGCTCCACCGCGCGGACCGGCTGGCCCCCGCTGCGGTCCTGATCGCCTCGCTGGCGCAGGTCGAGCGGTTGCGCCAGTTGCACAATGCCCGCTTCGCGCCCGCGCTGACCGGCTATTCGCTGGATTAGCTTGTCCGGTGCCCGGCGGCGGGTTAGCCTCCGGGCGATCGGAGGGGGCGAAGATGCTGGCACGGTGGCGGGGACTCGTGGCGCTGGGGCTTGCCCTTGTGATGGGGCAGGGGGCGTGGGCGCAGACCGCCAACCCCATGCTGAAGGCCCATGCGGCGGGCATCCGCGACGCTGCGCACGAACGCAACCTGTCGCTGGGACGTCTGGACATTGCGGTCGAACAGCGCGGCAGCATCGTCGAGACGACCATCACCGCCGCCTTCGTCAACCCCGAGGCGGAGCAGTTGGAGGGCGATTTCCGCCTGACCCTGCCCGAAGGCGCGGTCGTCACCGGCTATGCCCTGGATATCGGCGGGCAGATGGTCGACGGCGTGCTGGTCGACCGCCCGCGCGCCAAGGCGGTCTATGAAGCGCGGGTCCGCCAGCGGATCGATCCCGGCCTGGCCGAGGTCAGTGCGGACAATGTCTTTTCGACGCGCGTCTATCCGATCTGGCCCGGTCGCGGGCGGACGATCCGGGTGCGGTTCGTATCGCCCGTCGGGGCGGGGGGCTGGCGCCTGCCGCTCGGGTTCGACGGCGCGGTCGGCGACTGGTCGATCCGCGTCCATGGCAGCGGCACCGCGGCAAGGCCTTTGGTGACGCTGGGCGAGACGCCAATGGCGATCACGACGGACGGCGAGGGCTGGGGCGGTGCGGTGAGCGGCAAGGACAAGCCGCTGTCGGGCGCGCTGGCGATCGCCCCCGGTCGCGCCGCCGATCTGGTCGCCAGCACCCATCATAATGGCGAGCGGGATCTGGAACTCGGCGGCGACCTGCCCGCCGTCGCGGGGAATGCGGCGGCTCCGGCGCATCTGCGCATCTATTGGGATCGCTCGCGCTCGCGGTTGAAGGCCGACACGGCCCGCGAGATCGCGCTGGTCCGCGCGGCGATCGACCGCTGGCACCCCGGCAAGGTCGAGCTGGTCGCCTTCAACAGCAGCGGGGCGCAGACCAGAAGCGTCACGACCGCTGCGGAAGCCGCCGCCTGGCTGGGGGCGCTCGACTATCGCGGGGCGACGAGCTTTGCGCCGCTGTCGCTGGGCGGCCCGGCCGACCGCTGCCTGGTCTTCACCGATGGCCGCGCGACCATCGACCGCGATGCCGCGATAACCCCTCGCTGCCCGCTGGATGTGGTCAGCAGCGCTGGAGGCGACGACCGTGCCTGGCTCAGGCATCTGGCGCGCGCCCATGGCGGGCGGCTGATCCCGCTGGGCGACGATCCGGCGGCGGCGATGGCGCTGTTGCAGGCCGGTACGGCTGGCGTGATCGCCGTCACCGACCGCGACGACCGGCCCTTGCCCTTCGTGCCGCTGGCCGCCGCCCAGGGACGCTGGGCGGTGCTGGTCCGTGCGCCGGGCTTCGGGCCGGTGAAGATCCGGCTGGGCGCGGGGCAGGAGGTTGTCCGCGCCATCGATGGCGGCGGCGAGGCCCCGGCCTTTGACGGTCCGGGCGCACTGCTGGCGCAGGATGCGCTGGCGACGCTGGGCGCGACCGAGCAGCGCGACGCCTATGTGACGCTCAGCCGCCGCTATGGCATCGCCAGCCCCAGCCTGTCCTTCCTCGTGCTGGAGAGCGTGGGCGACTATCTGAACGCGAAGATCGATCCGCCCGCGACCCTGCCTGCCGAATGGCGCGACGATTATGCCCGCCAGCGCAAGGCGATGGAGGCGGATGACGCCCGCATCGCGCAGCGCCATTTCGATCAGTTGCTGAAAGCGTGGCAGGACGAGGTCGCTTGGTGGAAGACGAAGTTCGACCCGGCTTCGCGTCCCAAGCGGATCGCGACCTCGCACAGTTTCGACCGGACCGCGCCGCCGCCTCCCCCGCCGCCCCCGCCTCCGCCTCGCGGAAGCGTTCGGCAAAATCGGCGGGCTTTCCGTCATACAGCTCCAGATAGGGCCGATCGGGCTGCCACGCGTCGATCTG
>NZ_MQUI01000051.1:0-25827 GCF_001970915.1 Sphingomonas sp. Sph1(2015) | reverse complement strand
AGGACAGGGCGGAGGCGGTCAGGGCCGCGAGAAGAATGCGCTTCATGGAATGGAGTGTTGCGCAGCCGGTCCCGTTTGCCAACCGCCCGCGCAACCACTACATGGGCGGGCAAATATCCCACAGTCGCAAAAGCACGGAGCCCCGCGCCGCCATGGCCGTCCAATATACCTATGTGATGAAGGGTCTGACCAAGACCTTCCCCGGCGCCAACAAGCCTGTCCTCAACAACATCCACCTTCAGTTCCTGCCGAGCGCGAAGATCGCCATCATCGGCCCGAACGGCGCGGGCAAGTCCACGCTGATGAAGGTGATGGCGGGCATGGACACCGACTTCACCGGCGAGGCCTGGGCCGCCGAGGGTGTCCGCGTCGGCTATCTGGCGCAGGAGCCGCAGCTCGATCCCACCAAGGACGTGATGGGCAATGTCAAGGACGGCGTGCGCCCGGTCGCCGATCTGGTCGATCGCTTCAACGCCATTTCGGCCGAGATGGGCGATCCCAAGGACGACACCGATTTCGACGCCCTGATGGAAGAGATGGGCGAGCTTCAGGCCAAGATCGATGCGGTCGACGGCTGGTCGCTCGACAGCCAGCTCGAACAGGCGATGGAAGCGCTGCGCTGCCCGCCGGGCGACGCCGACGTCACCCGCCTGTCGGGTGGTGAGAAGCGCCGCGTGGCGCTCTGCAAGCTGCTGCTCGAAAAGCCCGACGTGCTGCTGCTCGACGAGCCGACCAACCACCTGGACGCTGAGAGCGTGTCGTGGCTGGAAAACTATCTGAAGGAATATGCCGGTAACGTCATCCTCGTCACCCACGACCGCTACTTCCTGGATAACGTCGTCAACTGGGTGCTCGAGCTGGATCGCGGCCGCTACTACACCTACGAATCCAACTATTCCGGCTATCTGGAAAAGAAGGCCAAGCGCCTGGAGCAGGAGGAGCGCGACGAGGCGGGCAAGCAGAAGGCGATCGCCGACGAGCTGGCCTGGATGCGGCAGACGCCCAAGGCCCGCCAGACCAAGTCGAAGGCGCGTATCCGCGCGTTCGAGGAACTGATGGAGAAGCAGGAGAACCGCGTCGCGGGCAAGGCGCAGATCCTGATCCAGATCCCCGAGCGCCTGGGCGGCAAGGTGATCGAGGCCAAGGGGCTGACCAAGTCCTATGGCGACAAGCTGCTGTTCGAAAATCTCGACTTCATGCTGCCGCCAGGCGGTATCGTCGGCGTGATCGGTCCGAACGGCGCGGGCAAGTCGACGCTGTTCAAGCTCATCACCGGCCAGGAACAGCCCGATGCGGGCACGATCGAGATCGGCTCGACCGTGAAGCTCGGCTATGTCGACCAGAGCCGCGACGACCTCGATCCCAACAAGAATGTCTGGCAGGAAATCTCCGACGAGCTGGAGGTCTTCCGCTTCGGCAAGCAGGAGCTGGGCACGCGCGCCTATGTCGGCGCGTTCAACTTCCGCGGCCCCGACCAGCAGAAGAAGGTCGGCCAGCTGTCGGGCGGCGAGCGCAACCGCGTCCATATGGCCAAGATGTTGAAGGAGGGCGGCAACGTCCTGCTGCTCGACGAACCGACCAACGACCTCGACGTGGAAACGCTACGCGCGCTGGAAGAGGCGCTGGAGACGTTCGCGGGCTGCGCCGTGGTCATCAGCCACGACCGCTTCTTCCTCGACCGCCTCTGCACCCACATCCTGGCGTTCGAGGGCGACAGCCATGTCGAATGGTTCGAGGGCAATTACGAATCGTACGAAGAGGACAAGCGTCGCCGCATGGGCGATGCCGCCGATCGTCCGACGCGTCTGGCCTATAAGAAACTGACCCGCTGATCCCGGCAACGTCGGTTTCGGATGACGCCCTTCCCGAGCGATCGGGGATGGCGTTGCCGTATCGGGCGCTGGCCCATGGGTTTAAACCGATGCGGCCAATCCCCATCTGGACCGTTATAACGACAGGGTAACAAAGGGCGCGGTGGGGAATGGCGGTAGTGGAGCAGGCGCAGGGCGAAGATCGTGAGATCGCCAGCGCAGGGCAGTTGCATTATCGGCTCCGCCAGCAATCGGTCCTCGCCGCCTTCGGGATCGAGGCATTGCGCGCCCGCGACCTGGACCCGATGCTGCAGCGGGCAACCGAGCTTTGTGCAGAGGGGATGCGATCTTCCTTCTGCAAGTTCCTGGAGTACAAGGCAGACCGGGAAACGCTTCTGGTTCGCACCGGCGTGGGCTGGGGGGCGGGTGTGGTCGGCTCGACCGAGATGCGCACCGATATGGGTTCGCCAGCAGGCTTTGCGCTCCAGACGGGGCAGGGGGTCATTTCCAACCATCTCGACCAGGAAGAACGGTTTCGGACGCCGCAATTCATGGCCGACCACAGGATTCGCCGCGCGATCAACGTGCTGGTCGAGGCATCCGGTCAGCGTTACGGGGTGCTGGAGGTCGACAGCCCGGACGAGGGCCGTTTCGAGGAGGCCGACCTTGCCTTCATGCAGGGTTTCGCCAATCTGATCGGTGTCGCGATTGAACGGCAGGAGGCCGAGCGCCGTCTGGCCGAGGCGGTGGAGCATCAGCAACTGCTGACCCGTGAGGCCAGCCATCGGGTCAAGAACAGCCTGGCGCTGGTGTCGGCCATGCTGAACCTCCAGAAGCAGGAGGATGACGACCCCCGTGTCCTGAGGATGTTGAACGATGCGCAGGCGCGGATCGCCGCCATCGCGCAGACCCATGACCGGCTGTGGCGCAGCGAGCGGGTCGGCATGGTGTCGCTCGACGACCTGGCCTGTGGCATCGCGGATCAGCTGGCCCAGCAGGCCAAGGATCATGAGGTGCATTGCGATATCGAGGCGATCGAGATGAACGCCGATACCGCGATCCCCATCGGGCTGATGCTGACCGAGCTGCTGACCAACGCGATCAAATATGCCTATGGCGAGGAAGGCGGCGTGATCGATGTCGGCCTGCACGCGCGGGACGGACAGATCGTCCTGTCGGTGCGCGACAAGGGCAGGGGCCTGCCCACCGATTTCGACATGAAGGCAGCCTCCCGCCTCAGCCTGGGCATGCGGATGATCACCAGCCTGGCCCGGCAGTTGCGGGGCGAAGTGCGGTTCGACGATGCCGCGCCGGGGACCTGCGCGACGCTGACCATGCCCGATCCAAGGGATTGAGAATTCTCCCCGCTCGGGGGAGGATTACCGCACCCGCTTCACATAGGTTCGGCCGCCTTCGCGCCGTTCGGTCTGGAAATTGGGGACCGCCTCGATCAGGTCGGACAATCGCTTGAAGCCGAAATTGCGTGTGTCGAAGCTCGAGCGGTTGCCCGCCAGTTGGCCGATGGCCGACAGGCTGGCAAAGCCGCGCTCGTCGCGCTTCACCGAATTATAGGCGTCGACCAGCAGCTTGAGCAGTTCCTCGTCGATCGGGCGCGGTGTACCCGCCGTCCGCTTGGCCTGTTCGATCGAGGGCGGTAGCGAATCGGCCAGCGGGACGTCGGCCGTAACGGGCTTCGCAACAGCGGGGCGGGCCGCTTCGCCGATCAGCGCGCCGACATCGATGAAGCGGCTGCATGCCTGCTTGAATGCCTCGGGCGTACGGCTGTTGCCGAAGCCATAGACGGGAAAGCCGTCCTGCCGGATGCGCGTGGCCAATGGCATGAAGTCGCTGTCCGACGACATGATGCCGAACCCGTCGATTCGCCCCCGGAACAGCAGGTCCATGGCATCGATGGTCATCTTCATGTCGGTGGCGTTCTTGCCCTTGGTCAGGTCGAACTGCTGCTGCGGCTCGATGCCGTGCTTGACCATGACGTCGCGCCAGCCCTTCAGGCCGGGCTTGGACCAGTTGCCATAGGCGCGGCGGACATTGACCGTGCCCAGCTCGGCAAGCACGGTCAGCACAGGGTCGATGGCGGCCGACTGCGCATTGTCGGCATCGATGAGCAGCGCGATATTGTGGGTCAGGGCGTTCATGCCGCCCTGACTATCAGAGCCGCGGATCAGTCGCCACGGCGCATTGCATCGACGCCGATCGAACCGCCACCGGCCGCCGCGAGGTACAGAAAGGCGAAGCAGTAGAGAATCGCCGCCTCACCGCCATTGGCCAACGGCAGGAAACCCTGCGGCGCATGGGCCATGAAATAGGCGACCGCCATCTGGCCCGCCAGCAGGAAGGCCACGGGCCGCGTGAACAACCCGATCAGCAGCAATGCGCCGCCGCCCAGTTCCAGCACGCCCGCCGCCGTCAGCAACGGATTGAGCGGCATGGGGAAGGGCGGGAGCCCGAAGAATTTCGAGACGCCGTGCGCCAGGAACATCAGGCCGAAGACGGCCCGGAACAGCGACAGAAGCGGGGCGGAGAAACGGGCGGGGATAGGCATGACCGATACTCATTCAGGAAGGGCCGCGAGGATCGCTGTCCCATGAGCAATATCTTGCTGTCCGCCAGTCCCACAGCAAGGACCGGATACGAAACGAACCGTTGCGAATGCGGTTACGGATCAGGATAGGCGATGGCGATCACTTCATATTCGCGCTCCCCCGCCGGCAGCGTCACGCGCCGCAGATCGCCGACCGAGGCCCCGCGCAGCGCCCGGGCGAGGGGCGCGTTCCAGCCGACCCGGCCTTTGCCCGCATCCGCTTCGTCATCACCGACCAGCGTGAGCACGCGCTCGTTGTCGTCCTCGTCGGCGATCGTGACGGTCGCGCCGAACCAGACCTTGCCGCGGTCTTCCTGCCGGGCAGGGTCGATGACCTTGGCGGCCTTCATCCGCTTGGACAGCCATCCCAGCCGCCGGTCGATTTCGCGCAGGCGCTTGCGACCATAGATATAGTCGCCATTCTCGGAGCGGTCGCCATTGCCCGCCGCCCAGGCGATGGTGTCGACCAGCTTGGGTCGCTCGACCGCGAACAGCGCCTCATATTCCTGACGCAGCGCGGCATAGCCCGCCGGGGTGATATAGTTGGGACGATCCATCGCCCCCCTCTATCCCCTATGCCGCCGTGATCAACCCGGCCGCGACGACTTGCCCAGATACCAGCTGAGCGGCGTCGGTCCCCGGCTGGTCGCGCGCGCCGGGTTCATCAGGTCATAGACGACCGCATTCTCCAGGACCCGCTGCACATAGTTGCGTGTCTCGGAATAGGGAATCGCCTCGATCCAGTCGACGATGTCGACCGAGCCGGTGCGCGGGTCGCCATTGGCGCGAAGCCACTTGTTCACGTTGCCGCCGCCCGCATTATAAGCTGCAATCGCTAGTGGATAGCTGCCATAATTATTGCGGATTCTCTCGAAATAACTGGCGCCCAGCTGGATCGACAGGTTCGGATCGGTGGTCAGCGCGGCGGGCGAGTAGGACAGGCCGATCTTGCCCGACTGCTCGGCGGCGGTGGCGGGCATCAGCTGCATCAGGCCACGCGCGCCCGCATGGCTGACGGCGGCGCGGTCGAACTGGCTTTCCTGCCGCGCGATGGCGTGGATGATCGTCCAGCTCTGCTCATAGCCGGTCGGGACCGGGATCGTCGGAAAGCCAGCGGCCGAATAATCGGTCAGCCCGTTCTGCATCGCGCTGCGCCCGACCATGACGGCCAGGTCGGGGCGGTTGATGCTGCGTGACAGGTCCGCGGCAAGCAGGTGATCATTTTCGTCCTCCGCATCCGCCGCGATCTGGCGGATGAAGGCGCTCTGGTCCTGCCACTGGCCGATCATGCCCAGGAATTTGGCGGCGCGCACCGTCTCGCGCGCATCGAAGGCGGCGCGGACGGCTGGCGCGACATTGGTCGCGGCGATCGCGGGCGGCGCGACCAGCGGGCGGCCGGTCCGCTCCAGCGCCAGCTGACCATAGAATTGATCGCGATACTGCGCGGCCCGGTTGTAGAAACCCGCCGCCTCGGTCGAACGACCAGCCGCCTCGGCCGCGCGGCCCGCCCAGTAGAAGCCCTTGGCGCGGGTCTGCGGCGACTGGCTGCCCCGGCCATAGCGGTCGAACAGCGTCATCGCATCGGCGGGGCGCGCCAGCTTCATCGCGCTCTGCCCGGCGAGCCAGACCAGGCTCGTATAATCGTCGCGCTCGCCATAAGGCTTGGTCGAGACGTCGGTGCCAGCCGGATAGGCGTCGTCGACCTGCCGCGCGATGTCATAGGCGGTCTGGAGTTGACCGTCATTCGCCGCCGCCCGCGCATTGACCAGCAGCGCCTCGTAGAATTTCTCGACATTGCCCGGCCGGGTGGCCAGCTGCCGGGTCCGGGCAAGCCAGGACCGCGCGGTCAGGCTGTCACCGGTGTCGCGCAGCCAGCTGGCGCGGTCGGCGACATAGCCCGCATCGCTGGCATATAGCTCGGCGGTGGAGACCGACAGGCTGGCGGCATCCGCCGATTTCGAGCGGAAGGCCAGCCGCGCCGCGAAGATCGGACGCCGCGCCGCGCTCGTATAGTTCAGCTGTCGCGCCGCGGCGCTCGTCTGCCCCGACCAGAGCAGCGCATCCATCCGCGCATCCTGGTCCTCGGGCGTCAGCGCGGAGGCGAAGGTCGACATGACCAGCGCCTCGTCATTCGGCGACAACGCCCCGCGCCGCCAGGCCGTTCGCGCCGCCTGCGCCGCTTCGGCGGGGAAGCCGGTCGCGAGCAGGGCGCGCGCATAGGCGACACCGCCCGCCGCCGACTGGGGCGGGAAGCGGCGGAAATAAGCGACGATGCTGGACGGCGCGGCGGTGAAGTTCGCGGCCTGCTTCTCGGCGGCACGGCGATTGCCCGCTTCGCCCGGCCAGCCGGGATGCGCCATCAGGAACCCGGCATAGCTGTCAAAGGGCAGCGAATCGGTCTGTTGCAGCGCGCGCCACTGGGCCAGCGCCGCCGCGATCGCACCGTCGGCAGGGGCGGGCATGCCCTGCGTCTCCTGGTTGGGGCTCATATTCGCCATTTGCGTGCGATACCGGTCGAGCTGGTCCTGCCCGCCCGGTGTCACCATCGATCCCGCCAATGTTGCGAGGAGCGCGCCCGCCTTCGTCAATGCCATCATGGTGGACAGAATAGGGACTCTACCCGTACATGTCCTGAACAAATTGTCCCACTCGGCGCAGCAGGAGCGCATTTCCTCTCATGTTTTCAGGGTCCATTCCGGCGCTTGTGACGCCGTTCGACGATCAGGGCGGTCATGTCGGCGGAGCGTTCGACGAGGCGAAATTCCGGGATTTCGTCGAATGGCAGATTTCGGAAGGCTCCACCGCGCTGGTCGCCTGCGGCACCACGGGCGAAGCGGCGACCATGCCGAAGGACGAGCATTTCCATGTCGTGCGCGTCTGCGTCGACCAGGCGCGCGGCCGGGTGCCGGTGATCGCGGGCGCAGGCTCGAACGACACGATCGTCGCGATCGAAAACCTGAAGGCCGCGCAGCAGGCCGGGGCCGACGCCGCGCTGATGGTGCCACCCTATTACAACCGGCCGAGCCAGGAGGGCATCGCGCTCCACTTCGCCGAGCTGGCGAAGAATGCGCCGCTGCCCATCGTCCTCTATAATGTGCCCGGCCGGACCGTCACCGATATCCAGCCATCGACGCTGATCCGCGTCGTCAAGGCCGCTCCGCATGTGTTCGTGGGCGTGAAGGATGCCAGCGGCGCGCTGCCCCGCGTGTCGCATCATCGCGCCGCGCTGGGGCCGGATTTCTGCCAGCTGTCGGGCAATGACGATCTGGCGCTGGCCTTCAACGCGATGGGCGGGGTGGGGTGCATCTCGGTGACGGCCAATGTCGCGCCGCGCCTGTGCGCGGAGTTTCAGGCGGCCTGTGCGGCCGGGGACATGGCGCGTGCGCTGGAGTTGCACGACCGGCTGTTCCCGCTGCACGAGGCGATGTTCACCGACGCCTCGCCAGGTCCGGTCAAGTACGCACTCAGCCGCATCATGCCGCATTTCCCGCAAGGCGTCCGACTGCCGATGACCTGGCCGTCCGAGGCATCGCGCGCGCAGGTGGATGCCGCGCTGGCCCATGCCGGATTGATCTGAACCCGGCCTTCCTTCGGCCGCAATCCCGGACGAACATCGCGTCGACGATGGGCGGCACAGGGAGAACGGTCGATGTGGGCCTTGGTGATGATCGCCTTTCAGACGGGCGCGGTGGCCGGGCCTGTCCTGCCAGCGCCCCGGAAAGCATCGACCGCCCGCCATTGTCCACCCGACGATGGCGCCGGTGACGTGGTGGTGTGCGGCCGGTCGTCCGACGCGGACCGGATCGGCACGATCCCCGATTATTCCAGACCCACGACCCTGCCCAGGGCGCGCACGGAAATAGCAGGCGTCGGCGCGGTTTCGGCGGAAGCCGAGCAGGTGGATGTCGGCGGCATGCCCAGCAAGCGCGCCATGATCCGGTTGACCATCCCGATGGGTGGCCGCCGCAAGCCGTGAGTGTTCCGTCCCGGAAACGGGAAGGAGCCGTCATCAGCGGCTTTTCAGGACGCGTTCAAGCGCCTACATCGACCCGTCCATGCGCCCGAAACCCCAAACCTTCGACAAGAAGAAGATCGTCGCCGAGAACCGGCGCGCCCGCTTCGATTATGCCATCGAGACGACCTATGAGGCCGGTATCGCCCTGACCGGGACCGAGGTGAAGTCTCTCCGCTTCGGTGAGGGATCGATCGCGGAATCCTATGCCGAGGTGCGCGGCGAGGAGGTGTGGCTGGTCAATTCCAACGTCCCCGAATTCAGCCATGGCAATCGCTTCAATCACGAGGCGAAGCGCCCGCGTAAATTGCTCCTTCATGAGCGCGAGATAAACAAGCTCCATGGTGCGGTGGCGCGCGAGGGCATGACCCTGGTGCCACTGATGATCTATTTCAACTCGCGCGGTCGCGCGAAGGTGGAGCTGGCATTGGCGAAGGGCAAGAAGGCGCACGACAAGCGCGATTCGATCAAGGAACGCGATTGGAAGCGCGAGCAGGGCCGTATCCTGCGCGATCGCGGCTGATGGCCTCGGCCGTGCCGACCATGTGGGGCCGTACCCTGGGATGGGTCCGGCGCAACATGCCGACCCGCGATTCGATGGAGAACAACCGGCTGCTCCGGCCGGTCGCGCACCGTGTCCTGGCGCCCGAGCTGTGGCGCTTTACCCGGCGGTCGGTGCCTCGGGGCGTCGCGCTGGGCGTGGTGGCGGGTTTCCTGTTTCCGGTCGCGCAGATCGCGATAGCGGCGGTCTTCGCATTGCCATTCCGTGCCAATGTGCCGGTCGCGGCGCTGACCACCTTCATCACCAATCCGCTGACCACGCCGATCATCTGGGTCATCGCCTATCGCATCGGCACGTTCCTGTTGCGCAGCGAGGCGCCGCTCAACACCCAGCCGGTGGCCGAAGCCGCGACGGGCTGGTTGCAATGGGCGTTGAGCGCCTTTCACTGGCTGTGGGAACAGGGTCCGGCTTTTGGCCTCGGGATGTGCGTGCTGACCGGCGGGTGCGCGGTGATCGGCTATGCCGCCTCGGCATTGGGCTGGCGTGTGTGGATCGCGCGCAAATGGCGCAACCGGCGGAAAAATGCGGCCTTTTGATAGCGCTATTGCCGTTTGGCGTGACTTTCTAACGGTTTGACTGGGCGTATCGGCTCGTTACAACAGTCGCATCCATCTCCTTTTCGGGAATTCAGATGCGCTCTCTTCTGATCGCCGCTCTTCTTACGACCGCCATTTCCCCCGTCATGGCCCAGACTGCGAACCCCGTCGACAAGGCTGCCGTCGGCCCGGTGAAGCCCAACGCCAAGAACGGCCCCGAGATCGGCGATTTCGGGTTCGACATGGCGGGTCGCGATACTTCGGTGAAGCCGGGCGACGACTTTTTCGATTATTCGAACGGCACCTGGTACAAGAACACGACGATCCCCGCCGATCGCTCGTCCTATGGCATGTTCCACGTCCTGCAGGACCGCTCGCTGGAGCAGACCCGTACCATCCTCGACGAGGCGACCAAGCAGCCGGGCAACAAGGCCGGTGACTTCTACGCCAGCTTCATGGACGAGGCCGCCGTCAACGCGAAGGGCGTGACCCCGGTCAAGCCGTGGCTGAGCGCCATCAAGGCGACCCAGAGCCGCGACGCGCTGGCGATCGAGATGGCCAAGCTCCAGCGTCAGGGCGTCGGCGCACCCTTCGGCGTCTATATCGGCCAGGACGACAAGGCCCCCGACACCTATATCCCGAACTTCGGCCAGAGCGGCCTGGGCCTGCCCGACCGTGATTATTATCTGAAGGACGACGCCAAGCTGGCGACGATCCGCACCGCGTACCAGGCGTATCTCGCCAAGATGCTGACCTTGGCGGGCGAGCCCAATGCCGAGGCGCGGGCGGCGGCCGTGTTCAACTTCGAAAAGGGTCTGGCGGGTGTCCACTGGACCCGGATCGAGAGCCGCGACGCGGACAAGACCTATAACAAGTGGATGGCCGCCGATTTCGCCGCCAAGGCGCCGGGCTTCCCCTGGGCGCAATATATGCAGACGCTGGGCGTCGCGGGCCGTCCGGCCTATCTGGTCGCACAGCCCAGCGCGATCACCGGCGAGGCCAAGGTCTATAGCGAGACGCCGCTCAATGTCCTTCAGGACTATGCGATGCTGAAGGTCCTGCGCAGCTATGCGGGGTATCTGTCGAGCGATTTCGACAAGACCAACTTCGCCTTTTACGGCACGACCCTGTCGGGCACGCCGCAGCAGCAGGCGCGGTGGAAGCGCGGCGTCGGCCTGGTCTCCGACGGCCTGGGTGAGGAAGTCGGCAAGCAATATGTCGCCAAATACTTCCCGCCGGAATCGAAGGCCGCCGCCGATGCGCTGGTCAAGAACCTGATCTCCGCCATGGGCGATCGACTGCGCAATCTGGAATGGATGGCACCCGAGACCAAGCAGAAGGCGCTGGCCAAACTGGCCGCCTTCACGCCCAAGATCGGCTATCCCGACAAGTGGAAGGATTATTCGGCGCTGCAGATCCAGCGCGGCGATCTGGTCGGGAATGTCGCGCGGGCCAATGCCTTCGAGTTCCAGCGGGACCTCAACAAGCTGGGCCAGCCGATCGATCGCGGCGAATGGTTCATGACGCCGATGACGATCAACGCCTATGCCAATCCGCCGATGAACGAGATCGTGTTCCCGGCCGCGATCCTCCAGCCGCCCTTCTTCGATCCGAAGGCCGATCCGGCGATCAATTATGGCGGCATCGGCGCGGTGATCGGACATGAGATCAGCCATCACTTCGACGATCAGGGCCGCAAGTACGACGCCACCGGCAAGCTGACCGACTGGTGGACGCCGCAGGACGTGGCGCGGTTCAAGACCTTCACCGATGCACTGGTAAAGCAGTATGACGGTTACGAACCGCTGCCCGGCCAGCACATTCAGGGCGGCCTGACGCTGGGCGAGAATATCGCCGATCTGGCGGGTCTGACGGTGGCACTCGACGCCTATCACAAGTCGCTGGGCGGCAAGCCCGCGCCGATCATCGACGGCACGACCGGCGACCAGCGTTTCTATTATGGCTGGGCGCAGGTGTGGCGGACCAAGTGGCGCGAACCCGCGCTGCGCCAGGCGCTGTTGTCCGATCCGCACTCGCCGGGTCATGAGCGCGTGCTGACCGTGCGCAACCTCGACCCCTGGTATGCGGCGTTCGGCGTCAAGCCGACCGACAAGATGGCGCTGACCCCGCAGCAGCGCGTCCGCATCTGGTAATCGACTGAATGACAGGCCCTCCGGCACGAACCGGAGGGCCTTTTTCTGTTTTGGAGAGAATGATGAAGAGCTTGGCCATGGCCGCGCTGCTCGGCGCGACCGCGATCACGGGGGCCGTGGCGCTGAATGCGCAGGACCGCCCCGCCGCCGCCAACGGCCCAACCTATGGGCGGTTCGGCTTCGACGAGAAGGGCATGGACAAGTCGGTCCGCCCCGGTGACGACTTCTATGCCTTCGCCAATGGCGAATGGGCCAAGACCACCGCCATCCCCGCCGACAAGTCGAGCTACGGCGCGTTCGACAAGCTCGCGGACCTGTCGCGGGAGCGGACCCATACCATCCTGGAACAGGCCAAGGGGCAGCGGAACCAGATCGGCACCGCCTATGCCACCTATCTCGACACCGCCACGATCGAGGCCAAGGGTCTGGCGCCGATCCAGCCCTGGCTGAACCGGATCAAGGGGCTGGCCGACAAGTCGGGCTATGCCGCCTTGCTGGCCGAGGCGGACCGCAACGGTGTCGGCATTCCCTTCGGCTCGGGCGTCGGGCAGGATGCGCGCCAGCCCAATCTCTACACCGTTGGCCTGCGCCAGTCGGGGCTGGGGATGCCGGACCGCGACTATTATCTGAGCGACGACCCCAAGCTGTCGGCTGCGCGGGCGGCCTATCAGGCGCATCTGGCCAAGATGCTGACCATGGCCGGCGAGTCCGATGCCGAGGCGCGCGCCGCCGCGATCGTCGCCTTCGAGACGCAGATCGCCAAGGTCCACTGGACCCGGATCGACAGCCGCGACCGGACCAAGACCTACAACAAGATGACCGTCGCCGATCTGGCAAGGACCGCGCCGGGCTTCGACTTCGCGACCTATCTGAAGGGCGTGGGCACGCCGGTCGACACGCTGGTCGTCGCGCAGCCGGCGGCGGTGACGGGGATCGCCGCGCTGATCCAGTCGACGCCGATCGCGGTGCTCAAGGACCAGTTGCTGGTCCGCTCGCTCGATGAGTTCGCCGATGTCCTGCCTGCCAAATTCGACCAGGAGCAGTTCGCCTTTTACGGCACCGTCCTGTCGGGTACGCCGCAGCAGCAGGAGCGCTGGAAGCGCGCGGTCGACTTCACCAGCAGCGCGCTCGCTGATGAGGTGAGCAAGGTCTATGTCGCGCGCTATTTCCCGCCCGCGACCAAGCTGGCCGCCGATGCGCTCGTGAAGAACGTCCTGGCCGCGATGGGCAAGCGGATCGACCAGCTCGACTGGATGGCCCCGGAAACCAAGGCGAAGGCCCATGCCAAGCTGGCCGCCTTCACCCCGAAGATCGGCTACCCGGATCGTTGGAAGGATTATTCGGGTCTGAAGATCGTCAGCGGCGACGCTTTCGGCAACGCACTGCGCGCGGCCCAGTGGCGGCACGAGGACAATATCGGTCATCTCGGCAAGCCCATCCAGCGTTGGGAATGGGGCATGACCCCGATGACGGTGAACGCCTATGCCAATTTCGGCATGGTCGAGATCGTCTTCCCCGCCGCGATCCTGCAACCGCCCTTCTTCGATCCAAAGGCCGATCCTGCGGTCAATTATGGCGGCATCGGCGCGGTGATCGGCCATGAACTCAGCCATCACTTCGACGATCAGGGATCGAAGTTCGACGCCAAGGGACAGTTGACCGACTGGTGGACCGCCAAGGACGTCGCGGCGTTCAAGGAACGCACGGCGGCGCTGGTGAAGCAGTATGACGCCTATGAGCCGCTGCCCGGCCTTCATGTGAAGGGTGCGCTGACCCTGGGTGAGAATGTCGCCGATCTGGCGGGGCTGTCGGTTGCCTATGACGCCTATCACGCGTCGTTGAAGGGCAGGGCGGCGCCGGTGATCGACGGCTTTACCGGCGACCAGCGCTTCTATCTGGGCTGGGCGCAGGTGTGGCGTCGCAACTACCGCGAGGCGAACCTGCGCAACCGCTTGCTGACCGACCCGCACTCGCCGTCTCAGCAGCGCGCCTGGGTCGTGCGCAATCTCGATCCCTGGTATGCGGCCTATAGCCCCAAGCCGAACGAGAAACTGTATCTGACGCCCGAACAGCGCGTCCGGATCTGGTAATCATCATCCACCTCCCGGCATGGGCCGTCCGTCCGAGGGATCGGGCTTGACCCATGCCGGGTTGCCGGATGATGGGTTGAGGATGGCGATCGCGTCCCTCGAAAGATTTCACCCCACCCGCGTCGCGGCCGCCGTATCGGTCGCGAGCGGAGCGGGCGCGGCCATCCTGTTGTTCATGGCGATCCGCAGCTGGGTCGTGGCGGCGGGGTTTCTGGCGGCGGCGCTGCTGGCCTTTGGCGTCATCCTGGTTTGGCGCATCCTGACCCCCAGGGTGGAGCATAGCCGACGCAGCGTGGATTGGGACTTTGCGCGGGTCGTGGCGGATGCCAGCCTGGACGCGATCGCCGTCACCGACCGGGCCGGGCGACTCGTCTGCGCCAATGACGCCTATGCCTCGCTCTTCCCGATGATGCCGACCCCGCCTGGCGTGCCGCTCGACGCAGCGTCGGTGGAGGCGCTGGCGGAGGCGGGGCGGACCGCGTGGCGCGACGGCCTGGGCCGGGCGGACCGGATCGCGGTGATGGGAACCGAATTGTCGGTGCTGGTCACACGGGCGGGTGACGAGGCCGACCTGCTGGTCTGGCGCTTCGCCATTGCCGAGGAACAGGACCTGGCCGAGACGGTCGAGCGGCTGATCGGCGGCATCCATGGCGACCGGCTGGGCACGGCGGGGATCATGGCGGCGCTGATCGCACCCGATGGCCGGGTGCGGGCCGCCAACCGGGTGCTGTGCGCGCGGGCGACGGGCGGCGAGATGATCTCGATCGTCGGCCGCGACTTCGCGACCTTCCTGGCGCATGATCCGGGCGGGCAGGTCCGCTTTGCCGCCGAACTGGCGAAGGGCGAAGGCAAGCCGCTGCGCATCCTGCAAATCCCCTTTGTCGAGGGGGACTCCGCCCCGATGCTGGTCGCGCTGCTCGACGAAGACGAGCAGCTGGTCGCACCGGCAGGCACGAGCGCGGGCAGCCATGTGCGGGGCCTTGTCTCGCTGATGCCCTTCGGAATCGCGCTGGTCGATCGCGACGGCCGTTTCATCCAGATGAATTCGGCCTTCATGCGCGCCGCCGGGGTCAACGGCACCACGCCGCCGCTCTATCCGGGGGATCTGGTGGTGCGCGAGGACAAGGCGGCGGTCGCCGACGCGATCCGGCGCTTCGCCAGCGGCGCCACCCATTCGGCCGACATGGCGGTGCGGCTGAAGGATCACCCCGAAGAGCCGGTGGCGTTGACCATCGCGGGCGCGCGGGGGCTGGGCGAAGCGGCGGTGCTGCTGAGCCTGAAGGACAATTCGGAGGAAAGCCGCCTGAAGCGCGAGGTCGCGCAGGCGACCAAGATGCAGGCGGTCGGTCAGCTGGCGGGCGGCGTCGCGCACGACTTCAACAACATCCTGACCGCGATCATCGGCCATTGCGACCTGATGCTGATGCGCCATTCGCCTGGCGACAGCGATTATGACGATATCCAGCAGATTCGCACCAACTCCAACCGCGCCGCCAGCCTGACCCGCCAGCTGCTCGCCTTCTCGCGCCAGCAGACGTTGCGGCCCCAGATCCTGCAATTGCCCGATGTCGTGTCGGAGGTGTCGAATCTGCTCAAGCGGCTGCTTGGCGAGCGCGTGCGGCTGGACGTCAGCCATGGCCGCAATCTTGGTCCGGTCCGCGCCGATCCGGGGCAGTTGGAGCAGGTGGTCGTCAATCTGGCGGTCAATGCGCGCGACGCGATCCTGGAGAACGAACCGGCGGGCGGCGGCATATTGACCATCCAGACGCGCGCCGTGTCGATGGCCGATGCGCGGGCGCTGAACAATGAAATCCTGCCCGCCGCCGATTATACCGCGCTCATCATCAGCGACAACGGCACCGGTATTCCGCCCGATATCCTGGGCAAGATCTTCGAGCCATTCTTCACGACGAAGGAACTGGGCAAGGGCACGGGCCTAGGCCTGTCGACCGTATACGGCATCATCAAGCAGTCGGGCGGCTATATCTTCGCCGACTCGCCGCCGGGCGGCGGTGCGAAATTCTCCATCTATCTGCCCGTCCATGCCGCCCCGGCCGTCTCGCCCAGCCAGGCAAGCCCCGCCAAGCTGCCGGCCAAGGTCACGACCCCCTGGGGCTCGGGCACGATCCTGCTGGTGGAAGACGAGGACATGGTCCGCGCCGTCGCCGAACGCGCGCTGTCGCGCCAGGGCTATACCGTCATCTCGGCCGAGAATGGCGAGGCGGCCCTCGAAATGCTCGACAAGCATGGCAAGCCCGATCTGCTGATTTCCGACGTGGTCATGCCGACGATGGACGGGCCGACCATGGTCGGGCTGGTCCGCAAACGCTATCCCGACCTCGCCGTGCTGTTCATGTCGGGTTACGCCGAAGAACAGCTGCGCAAGTCGATTACGCTGCCCAATGTCGGCTTCCTGCCAAAGCCTTTCTCCGTCCAGCAACTGGCCGAGGCGACGCAGGTCGCGCTGGCCCAGGGAAACAACGGTCAGCGCGCGGATCGCAACTAGCGGCTGGCGCGGGGCGCAAAGCATGTTATGGCGATACTGATGACAGAGCCCGTGCAGATCCTCATCGTCGAGGATGAACCCCTGATCGCCATGATGCTCGAGGATTTCCTGGACGTCCTCGACAAACAGGTCGCGGGCACCGTGGACAGCGTCGACGACGCGCTCGCACGGGTGGCCGAAGGCGGTATCGACGCCGCCATTCTCGACGTCAACCTGCGGGGCGGCCAGAAGAGCACGCCCGTCGCCGAAGCGTTGGCCGAGCGTGGCGTGCCGTTCGTCTTTGCCACTGGCGGTGCCGACGATGCGGTGGACGAGCGGTTTCGTGACCGTCCCCGTCTGCAAAAGCCGTTCACGATGGACGGCGTGGCGAAAGCATTGGGTTCGCTCTGACCCGCTGACGCCTGCAAAGGCCCGGAATTAAGGGTCGTTGCGAAATTTGCTTGCGTCTGGGGGCTGTCTGGCGACATAGGCCTGCGCCATGACACGCCAATTCGACAAGTCTCGCCTGCCGTCCCGCCACGTTTCCGTCGGCCCGGAGCGCGCACCCCATCGCAGCTATTATTATGCGATGGGCATCCAGGAAGAAGATATCGCCAAGCCCTTCGTCGCGCTGGCGAGTGCGGGCAACAACTCGGCCCCTTGCAACACCACGCTGGATGCGCAGGCCGATGCCGCGCAGGCGGGGGTCATTCGGGGCGGCGGCATGCCGCGCCGTTTCAACACCATCACCGTGACCGACGGGATCGCGATGGGGCATCAGGGGATGAAGTCCTCGCTGGTCAGCCGCGAGGTCATCGCCGATTCGGTCGAGCTGTCCGTGCGCGGCCACTGCTATGACGCTTTGGTCGGCTTTGCGGGGTGCGACAAGTCGCTGCCCGGCATGATGATGTCGATGCTGCGCCTGAACGTGCCGTCGATCTTCGTCTATGGCGGCTCGATCCTGCCCGGCCGCCACCACGACCGCGACGTGACCGTGGTCGACGTGTTCGAGGCGGTGGGCCAGCATGCGGCGGGGAATTGCCCGCTCCACGATCTGATCGCGCTCGAAAAGGTCGCCTGCCCGGGCCACGGCGCGTGCGGCGGCCAGTTCACCGCCAACACCATGGCATGCGTCGGCGAGGCGATCGGCCTGTCGCTGCCCAACAGCAACATGATGCCCGCGCCTTTCCTCGACCGCCACGGCATCGCCGAGGCGGCGGGCGAGCAGGTGATGGAGCTGATTGCGCGCAACATCCGTCCGCGCGACATCTGCACCCGTGAAGCCTTCGAGAATGCGGCGCGTGTCGTGGCGGCAACGGGCGGATCGACCAATGCGGGGCTTCATTTGCCTGCCATGGCGAACGAGGCAGGGATCGACTTCGACCTGTTCGACGTCGCCGAGATCTTCAAGACCACGCCCTATATCGCCGACCTGAAGCCGGGCGGCCGCTATGTCGCCAAGGATATGTACGAGGCGGGAGGCGTCTATATGCTGATGAAGACGCTGCTGGCGGGTGGGTTCCTGCATGGTGATTGCATCACCGTGACCGGCAAGACGCTGGCCGAGAATATCGACGAGGTCACCTGGAACCCCGACCAGAAGGTCATCTACGACGTGAAGACGCCGCTCAGCCCGACCGGGGGCGTGGTCGGCCTGCGCGGGTCGCTGGCGCCTGAGGGGGCGATCGTGAAGGTCGCGGGCATGAAGCGTCTCCAGTTCGAGGGCACCGCAAAGGTCTTCGACTGCGAGGAAGAGGCCTTCGCCGCCGTCGAGGCGCGCGCCATCACCGAGGGCACTGTCGTCGTCATCCGCTACGAAGGGCCGAAGGGTGGTCCGGGCATGCGCGAGATGCTGTCGACCACTGCCGCGCTCTACGGCCAGGGTCTGGGCGAGAAGGTCGCGCTGATCACCGATGGCCGCTTTTCGGGCGGCACGCGCGGCTTCTGCATCGGCCATGTCGGTCCCGAAGCGGCCGATGGCGGCCCGATCGCTCTGGTCGAGGATGGCGACAGCATCCGCATCGATGCCGAGGCGGGCACTATCGACCTGCTGGTCGAACCCGCCATACTGGATGAGCGCCGTGCGCGCTGGACGCCGCGCGTGAACGATTATCAGGCTGGTGTGTTGTGGCGCTATGCCCAGAATGTCGGCCCCGCGCATCAGGGCGCGGTCACGCACCCCGGCGCCAAGTCCGAGCGCCATGTCTATGCGGATATCTGATCCGCAGTGGCTGGTCGGTGCCCTGGCTCTGGCTGGCTGCTCGGGCGGTGAGGCGGATCGGCAGGCGGCGGCGCAGAACGGCCCCGTCGCCGAACAGAAACCCGGTCTGGCGATTCACTGTGCGCTGGCGGGGGCGGAAGCCTTCGCCCATGACTGCACGGTGGAACAGTCGGGAATGGGCGATGCGGTCATCTTGACCGTCCGGCATCCCGATGGCGGGTTCCGGCGGCTTCAGGTGACCCGCGATGGGCACGGCGTCGCGGTCGCGGACGGGGCGCAGCCCGCATCGGTATCGCTTGCGGGAGAGCGGCAGATCGAGGTGGCGGTCGGTGGTGACCGCTACCGGCTGCCCGCCACGGTGGGAACGCCGTGATCCCGATCGACGGGCTTCCGGTCCTGACCGCCGCCGAAATGCGGGCGGCGGAACAGGCGGCGATGATCGGGGAGGTGACCGAGGCGACCCTGATGGATCGCGCCGGATCGGCCATCGCGCAGGCGGTCGCCCGGCTGGCTGCAGGGCGAGAGATACTGGTGCTATGCGGCCCCGGGAACAATGGTGGCGATGGCTATATCGCGGCAGCGGCGCTCAAGCGACAGGGCTTGGCGGTACGGGTGGCGTCCAGCGAAGCGCCGCGCAGCGCCGGTGCCGGTCGGGCGGCCGCGATCTGGGGTGGCGCGGTCGAACCCCTGGATGGCACGCAGCCCGCACCTGTCCTTGTCGATGCCATCTTCGGAACGGGTCTGTCGCGCCCTCCTTCCGATGAAGTGCAGGATACGCTGACCCGGTTTGCCGAAGCGGCATGGCTGAGGATCGCGGTCGATCTTCCAACAGGGATCGCGACCGACAATGGCAAGTCGCTGGGCAAGGTGCCGCGCTTCGACGTGACATTGGCACTTGGCGCGGTGAAGCCGTCGCATCTGTTGCAGCCCGCTGCCAACGCCATGGGGCAAGTACGCTTGCTAAATATCGGCATCGCCACCCATTCGCAGGCCCGCGCCCTGACGCGGCCGAACCTGCCCGAGCCGGACGCGAATTCCCACAAATATAGCCGCGGCATGGTTGCTGTCATGGCAGGCAGCATGTCGGGGGCATCCGAGCTCGCCGCGCTCGCGGCCTTGCGCGCGGGCGCGGGTTATGTGCTCCACCTCGCATCGGGTGGGAGCCCCGGTTCGGCCGCACCTCATGCGATCGTTCGCCGGGATTATGCGCCCGACGCGCTGGACGAGGATCGCATCGGGGCCGTCGTGATCGGTCCGGGCCTGGGGCGGGACCGCGACGCGTCCGAACGGCTGGAAGCGGCGTTCGCCAGCGGACGGCCATTGGTCATTGATGGCGACGCACTCCGGCTGGTAGAGCTGGCGACGCTGGCCACGCATCACGGCCCCAGGATCCTCACCCCGCATGGTGGGGAGTTCGTCCATCTGTTCGGCGAAGTGACCGATGACAAGCTTACCGCCACCCGTCGCGCCGCCCGGCAGAGCGGAGCAGTCGTCGTCCACAAGGGCGCCGATACGGTCATCGCCGCGCCCGATGGCCAGGCGATCCTGTGTCCCGAGGCAAGTCCATGGTTGTCGACGGCGGGCACCGGCGATGTGCTGGCCGGAGCGGTCGGTGCGATGCTCGCGGCAGGGCTGGAACCGCTGGCCGCTGCGGAGGCGGGCGTCTGGCTTCACGCCCAGGCGGCGCGGGCCTGTGGCAAGGCTTTCATCGCGGACGACTTGGCAGACGCGCTTTCCGCCGTCAGAGGCTGATCGCATGAGCGATACCATCATCCGCGTTGCCGCCCGGGGCGACGGCGTGACCGCGAACGGCCGCCACGCCGCCTTTGCCGCACCCGGCGACACCCTGTCGGCCGACGGCACCGTCATGCCCGGCCCGCATCACCAGACGCCGCCCTGCGGCCACTTTCCGCGCTGCGGCGGGTGCCAGCTCCAGCATCTGGACGACGAAAGCTATGCCGGGTTCGTCACCGACCGCATCGCCTCCGCGCTCGATGCGCAGGGCCTGACCGCGCCGTTGCGCCCTGCGCATTGCTCGCCGTCGCACAGCCGCCGCCGCGCCACGCTGCATGCCGAGGCGAAGGGTGGGCGCGTGCTGATCGGCTTTTCGGAGGAAAAGAGCCACGCCATCGTCGACATGGCCGAATGCCATATCCTCCACCCGACGCTGTTTGCGGTGGTCGGCCCGCTTCGAACGCTGCTCCAGCGGTTGGGATTCAAGCGGCGCGGCGACGTGCATCTGGCGTTGGCCGATCAGGGGGCGGACATTCTCGTCACCGGCTTCTCGCCTGACGGGTTGGAAGCGGCCGAGACGATCATCGCGTTCTGCCAGCGGCACGGCGTTGCGCGCTTCTCGGTCGATGACGGCCTGGGCGCCGAGACGCGCTGGGAACCCGAGCCCGTGACGATCACGCTGGGCGGGGTCGGCGTACCCCTGCCGCCCGGCGCTTTCCTCCAGGCGACCGCCGATGGCGAGGCCGCCCTGGTCGCCGCGGTGCGTGAAGCGGTGGGCAATCCCCGCACCACCGCCGACCTGTTCGCCGGGCTCGGCACCTTCGCGCTGGCTTTGCCGGGTAAGGTCTATGCCGCCGAGGGCGCGCGCGATGCGATCCTGTCGCTGAAGGGCGCGGCGAATATGGCGGGCCGGATGGTCTTCGCCGAGCATCGCGACCTGTACCGCCGCCCGCTGACCAAGGCGGAGTTGGACCGGTTCGACGCCATCGTCCTGGACCCGCCGCGCGCGGGCGCGCGGGACCAGGCGGATGCGCTGGCCAGCGCCACGGTCAGCGCAGTCGCCTATGTCTCGTGCAACCCGTCCAGCTTCGCGCGAGATGCCAAGGCGATGGTCGACCAGGGATGGCAGCTCGACTGGGTGCAGCCGGTGGGCCAGTTCCGCTGGTCGACCCATGTCGAACTGGCGGCGCGCTTCTCGCGTCAGCCTTTGTCCGGATAATCCGCCGCCACGAAGAACAGCCCGTCGGACGGCGCGTTCAGCCCCAGCTGCGCGCGGTCGCGGGCGTTCAGCGCCGCTTCCACATCATCGGGTGACCAGCGGCCCATGCCGACCAGTGCCAGGCACCCGACCATCGACCGCACCTGATGATGCAGGAAGGACCGCGCGGCGGCGCGGATGAACAGGCGCGAATCGACCCGTTCGACCGACAACAGGTCGAGCGTCCGCACCGGGCTGTCCGCCTGACAATGAACCGAGCGGAAGGTTGTGAAGTCATGCCGCCCGACCAGCCGCGCGGCGGCGTCCGCCATGGCGGATTCGTCGAGCGGCTGCGGCACCTGCCACGCCAGTCCGGCTTCATGAGTCAGCGGCGCACGGCGGTTGACGATGCGATATTCATAGGACCGCCGGATGCAGGAAAATCGGGCATGCCAGTCGCCCGCTACCGTCACGCAATCGAGCACCGCGACCGGGTTCGGCCTGATCCGTGCGTTGATCGCCTCCATCAGGCGAAAGGGCGCGATGCCCTTGGCGATGTCGACATGTGCGCGCATCGCCAGTCCATGGACACCCGCATCGGTGCGGCCTGCCGCATGAACGGCGGTACGCTCGCCGGTGACGGCATGGACCGCGTCCTCCAGCGCCTGCTGGACGCTGGGGCCATGCGACTGACGCTGCCAGCCCATGAAGGGCCGTCCGTCAAATTCGACCGTCAGCGCAAATCGCGTCAAAGCCGCGTCCCCGCCGGGATGGCAAAGCCGCGCAGCAGATCATCGGCGCTCGATACGCCACGCCCGGCCCGCTGGAGGGTGACGGGACGCAGCGCGCCTTCGCCGCACGCGATGGTGAGCCGATTGTCCAGTATTTCGCCGGGAGCACCATGGGCGTCCACCAGCTCGGCCGACAACAGCTTGATCCGCTCCCCCTGATATTCGAACCACGCGCCGGGAGCCGGATGAAAGGCGCGGACCAGCCGCTCCAGCTCGATCGCACTCCTGGTGAAATCCAGTCGCGTTTCCGCCTTGTCGATCTTGGCGGCATAGGTGACGCCCTCGACCGGCTGGGGGCGGGCCGGATATCGGTCCGGGTCGGCCAGCACCTTGACCATCAGTTCCGCGCCCATGGCCGCCAGTTTCTCAGTCAGTTCGCCCGTCGTCTTGCGTCCGATCGGCGTCGAGCCTTCCAGTCGCACCGGGCCGGTGTCGAGACCTGCCTCCATCTGCATGATACCCACGCCCGTCACGACATCGCCCGCCAGGATCGCGCGCTGGATGGGCGCGGCCCCGCGCCAGCGCGGGAGCAACGAGCCATGGACGTTCAGGCACCCCAGTCGCGGGGCGTCGAGGATCGCCTGCGGCAGGATCAGGCCATAGGCGGCGACCACCGCGACATCGGCGTCCAAATCCGCAAATCGTGCCTGTTCCTCCGCCGAGCGCAGCGAAACCGGCGTCATCACCGGAATGTCCAGACTTTCCGCCATCTGCTGCACAGGCGAGGGGACCAGCTGTCGCCCGCGCCGCCCGCCGGGACGCGGCGGCTGGCTGTAACTGGCGACGACCTGATGCCCGGCCTCGACCAGCGCTTGCAGAACCGGGACGGCAAAGCCCGGCGTACCCATGAAGATGATCCGCATAAGGACGCCTCTCTGCGCTGGCGGGACGGCGCGCAACCCCCTATCTGTTCCCTATGGCATCCCCCGAGATCGAGGCGCTGACCCAGGCGCTGGCGCGTATTCCTGGCCTTGGCCCCCGATCGGCCCGTCGCGCGGTCCTGCACCTGCTGAAAAAGCGGGAGGCGGCGCTGGTGCCGCTGCTGACCGCGTTGGGGGCGGTCGAGGAGCGGCTGGAGACCTGCTCGACCTGCGGGAACATCGACACCGCCAACCCGTGCGCGATCTGTGCCGATCCCCGGCGGGATGCGGGCGCGCTGTGCATCGTCGAGGAGGTCGCCGATCTCTGGGCGCTGGAGCGTTCGCGGCTTTTTCCGGGGCGCTTCCATGTACTGGGCGGGCGGCTGTCGGCACTGGAGGGCGTGCGGCCCGAAGACCTGACCATCGATGCGCTGGTCCGCCGGATCGAGGGCGGCGGCGTCGACGAGGTCGTGCTGGCGATGAACGCCACGTTGGAGGGGCAGACCACCGCGCACTATATCGCCGAACGGATCGAGCGCTTTCCGGTGCGCGTCACCCAGCTGGCCCATGGCCTGCCGGTCGGCGGCGAGCTGGACTATCTCGACGAAGGCACGCTGGCCCAGGCGTTGCGCGCACGCCGGCCGGTGGTCTGATCCGCCGGCTTGACGGTTCGGACCGCTGACCGTAGCGAAACCGACATGGCCATTCTTCCGATCGTCGAAATTCCCGACCCCCGCCTGCGTCTCGTCTCCAAGCCTGTCGAGACGGTGGACGATGGCGTCCGCCAGCTCGTATCCGACATGATCGAGACGATGTACGACGCGCATGGCATCGGCCTTGCCGCGATTCAGGTCGGCGTCGACCAGCGCATTCTCGTCATCGACCTCCAGGAGGAAGAGGATGAGGAAGGCAAGCCGGTCAAGAACCCCAAGGCCTATATCAACCCCGAAGTCCTGTCGGTCAGCGACGAACTGTCGACCTATAACGAAGGCTGCCTGTCGATCCCCGAGCAATATGCCGAGGTGAAGCGGCCCGCCTCCTGCCGCGTGAAGTGGCTGGACGAAAAGGGTGAGGCGCATGAGGCCGAACTCGACGGCCTGCTCGCGACCTGCATGCAGCATGAGATCGACCATCTCAACGGCGTCCTGTTCATCGATCATGTCAGCCGGTTGAAGCGCGATATGCTGATGCGCAAGCTGAACAAGATGCGCAAGGGCTGACCTTTACCGGCGTGGCCGGTCGAATGGCCTTGTTCGACCGGCTTCGTTCGTTCTATGTTCCGACCTGTCCCTACGTCTGACAGGTTGTTGAAATGCCCGAATTGATCGCCGTTGCGCTGCTTGCCCTGTTGCTGGGGGGCGTGGTCGGCTGGATGGCCGCGCGGCGCAAGGCCGATGGCTTGGCCGCCGAGCTGGCGACCGCCACGACCCGTGCGGGCGAAGTGGAGCCGCTGCGCGCCGCGCGTGACGCGGCCGAGCGCGACCGGAGCGAGGCGCTTCAGGCGCTGGCCGAACTGCGCGGTCGTGCGGCGGATCTTGATGTCATCCGGGCGGCACGCGATGCCGTCGAAGCCGAGCGCAACGCCGCGCATCGTGAACTGGCCGAATTGCGGGCACGCGCGCAGGAACGCGAAACGGCCTATGCCCAGACGCTGGAGGCGCTGGGGCAGGCGCGCGAACAGATCAACGCCCAGTTCGGCGAAGCCGCCGCCCGCGCGCTGGAAGTCGCCCAGCGCCAGTTTTTGGAACGGGCAGAGGCACGCTTTCGCCAGTCGGAAGAGGCATCCGGCCAGACGCTTAAGGCGCTGCTCGATCCCGTTCACCAGCGGCTCCAGCGTTACGAGGAAGGCGTGCGCAAGGTCGAGGACGAGCGTCGTGATGCCTTTGGCGAGTTGAAGGGCCAGATCGAGGCGATGCGGATCGGGCAGGAGCGCGTCTCCGGCGAGGCGGCCAAGCTGGTCAATGCGCTGCGCAACGCGCCCAAGGCGCGCGGACGCTGGGGCGAGCAGCAGCTTCGGAACGTTCTCGAGAGTTGCGGCCTGTCCGAACATGCCGATTTCCAGACCGAGGTCAGCGTCGATGACGGCGAAGGCGGTCGCCTGCGCCCCGACGCGATCGTGCGGGTACCGGGCGGCAAGGCATTGGTGATCGATGCCAAGGTCTCGCTCAACGACTATCAGGACGCGTTTGGTGCGGTCGATGAGCCCGAGCGGCAACTGGGCCTCGCACGCCATGCTGCCGCGATGCGCGCGCACGTCAACGGACTGGGCAACAAGAGCTATTGGAACCAGTTCGAGGACGCGCCGGACTATGTCATCATGTTCGTGCCCGGCGAACATTTCCTGTCGGCCGCGCTAGAGAATGACCCGACGCTATGGGACTTCGCATTCGACAAGCGCGTGCTGCTGGCGACGCCGACCAACCTGATCGCTATCGCGCGGACGGTCGCGGCGGTCTGGCGGCAAGAGAAGTTGGCGCAGGAAGCGCGCCAGATCGGGGCGTTGGGCAAGGAACTTTACGCGCGCCTTGCCGTGATGGGCGGCCATGTGTCGAAGCTGGGCAAGAACCTGGATACCGCGATGACGGCTTATAACGCCTTTGTCGGGAGCCTGGAGAGCCAGGTGCTGACCAGCGCGCGGCGCTTCGAGGCGCTGAACATCGATACGGGCGGCAAGAGCATCGATTCCCCGCCGATCGGCGAACAGGCGGTGCGTCCGCTGAGCAAGCTGCTGCCGGTTACGGATCTGGCCGAGGGGGGTACGGAATAGGCGGG